>NZ_JBEXTX010000125.1:0-21713 GCF_040614175.1 Amycolatopsis sp. NPDC006131 | reverse complement strand
TCGGTCGCGCGCTCGGCAGCATCGGGCACGCGATGGTGCCGGCCGGCGCGCCCTACGACGTCGGTTTCGCGTTGCCCCGTCCGGACTATCCGCCGCTGGGCCATCCGGCCGACCGTCTCGCCGTGCCGCTTTCGGCGCGGGAACGGGAAGCGTTCCACGTGCTGGCCGCGGACCTCGCGCTGTGAACGTGCGGCGGCGGACCGTGCTCGGCGTGGCGGGGGTCGCCGCCGCCGGTCCGTTGTGGACAGCAGCGACCGCTGCGGCCGACACTCCCATCGTGAAACCCCTGCCGCCGGAGGACTTCACCGTGCTCGGCACGAACGCCGAGATGCGGTGGGACTCGCCGCACCCGGTCGGGGACATCGTGCCGGTGTCCCGGTTCTTCGTGCGCAACCACACCGCCACCCCGCTGCTCGACGCGCGGACCTGGCGCCTGGAGATCACCGGCGACGGGCTGCGCGGCGGGCCGGTCACCGTCACCTACGACGACCTGCTGCGCCTGCCGTCGGAGACGATCACCGCGGCCATCGAGTGCGCGGGCAACGGGCGCGGCTTCTTCACCTCGCAGCAGGGGCAGACCGTGTCCGGCACCGCGTGGCGGCTCGGCGCGATCGGGGTGGCGCGCTGGCGGGGCGTGCCGCTGGCGACGCTGCTGCACCGGGCCGGCCTCGCTCGCGACGCCGTCGACGTGCTGCCCGAAGGTCTCGACGCCGACTACGTCACCGGCGGCGTCAACCTGGGCCGGGTGCGGCGCCCGCTGCCGGTGGGCAAGGCGCTCGACGACGTCCTGGTCGCCTACGAGATGAACGGCGAACCGCTGCCGCCGGACCACGGCTTCCCGGCGCGGCTGGTGGTGCCGGGCTGGATCGGCATCGCGTCCATCAAGTGGCTCGGCCGCATCCAGGTGTCCCGCACCCCGCTGGACTCGCCGTGGGACACGCAGTACTACCGGCTGACCGGCCCGGACTACCCGCCGGAAGGGGTGCTGGTGACGCGGCAGAACACCAAGAGCGTGTTCGAACTGCCGTGGCGGGCGACCCTCGCCGCGGGCCGGGAGCACGTGCTGCGTGGCCGGTCCTGGTCCGGCACCGGCGGCATCCGCCGGGTCGACGTGAGCACGGACGACGGCCGCACGTGGCGGCGCGCCGAGTTCGTCGGCAGCGGCCGCGGGTGGCAGCGGTGGACGCTGCGGTGGCGGCCGGGCCTGGGCGAGCACACGCTGCGGGCGCGCGCGGTGGACCGGCACGGCGTGGCCCAGCCGGACATCGAGCCGTACAACACGCAGGGCTACCTGTTCGGCGCGGTGGTGCGCCACCCGGTGGTGGTGGTCTGAGGTGGCGGGCCGGTGCGGGTGGCGGCAGCTTCCGCTGGTGGGGGTGGCAGCGCTTCTCGGCAACGGCGGCGCTGTCCTGGCCGGCCGCCATGGCCGACGGGCGCTCGGCGCCACCCGGTGGTGGCAGTCTGACGTGGCGGCTCGGTGCCGGGTGGCGGCAGCTTCCGCCGGTGCGCGTGGCAGCGCTTCTCGGCAACGGCGGCGCTGTCCTGGCTAGCCGCCATGGCCAACGGGCGCTCGGCGTCACCCGGTGGTGGTGGTCTGACGTGGCGGGCCCGTGCCGGTAGCAGCAGCTTCCGCGGTGCGCGGCAGCGTCCCTCGGCCTGGCGACGTGTCCTGGCCGCCGCCACGTCCAACGGGCGCCCGGTCTAAGCGCTGCGCGTGTAGAAGAAGTCCTCTCCACCGCCGGAATCGCCGGTCGTCACCTCGACCGGGCAGCCGAGCACACCGGACAGTTCCGCGCCCAGCCCGGCGATGTCGTCGGCCGTCGCGGCGGGGCGTAGCGCCACCGCCAGGTCGAGTCCGGAGTCCGGGCGGTCCTCGCCGCGGGCGGCGGGGCCCGTCAGCCACGCCCGCGTCACCGGGTAGCGCGTGAGGACCTCGGTGGCGCTTCGCCGCTGGCGCTCCAGGAGCTCGCTCGGGCGCAGCGCGTTCACGAGCTCCGTGGCGAGGTGGAAACCCGCCGCGCGCAGCAGGCGTTCCAGCATCGCGACCGACGGCTGGCGGCGGCCTGCCTCGATCGTCGCCACCGTCGACTGTGGCACGCCCGCCAGGCGCGCCAGTTCCCGTTGCGACAGTCGCCGCTGCCCGCGGGCGGCGGAAAGCAACTTCGCCGCGGTTCCGGTGACAGCGGATCCGCTCTCGATTCCCTCGCTATCGGTACTCGTTTCGTCACCCATTTCCGCGCGGAGAATTGTCCCGGCGATTTTCCGGAGTATAGGTCCACCCCGGACGCCGATGCCGGAAACTGGCTGTTGAACCGTGTTTTGACGCCCCAGTAGGGAAATGGTGAGTAGATCTTGGACAAAGATCGTGTCGTGGAAATTGTTTTTCGGCCGCCGCTCGCAGTTTTTCCGCCGAGGCGGCGGGGTAGTTCTCGGCCGGTACATCCTGCTCGCCCCGATGAGTTCGGGGGGTGGCGCGTGGGTTGTCGGCAGGACTCGCCAATCGCCGGAGTCAGGAGGACTACGAATGAAGGCAGGATCGCGTGTCGCCCTCGGTGTCGGGCTCGGCTACCTACTGGGCCGCACGAAGAAGATGCGCCTGGCGCTGATGATCGCGGCCGCGGGAGCGACCGGCAAGACCGGCGTCACCCCGGGGAAGCTGCTGCAGAACGGCCTGAGCCAGCTCGGCTCGTCCGCGGAGCTGACGAAACTGACCGACGTCGCCCGCGACCAGCTGCTCAGCGCGGCGAAGGCGGCCGCCGTGACGGCGGCCTCGCAGCGCATCGAGTCGCTCAGCGAGCGCCTCCAGGACGGTGCGAAGCGCCCGTCCGCGGACGAGGGCGCCGAAGAGGAGCCGGAGGACACCGACGAGGAGACCGAGGACCGGGCCGAAGAAGCGCCCGAAGAGGACGAAGAGTCCCAGGAAGAGCCGGAGGAGGAGCCCGAAGAGGAGCCCGCGCCACCCGCGCGCGCCCGCCGCACCGCCACCCGGCGCCGCCGGCCCGAGCCCGAGCCTGAGGACGAGGACGAAGAGCCCGCTCCCACCCGGGCGCGCCGCACCGGCCGGGCGGCCGCCGCCCGCACCCCGGTCCGCCGGGCGCGGAGGTGAGCGCTGTGGCCACCGACCAGATCAGGAAGACTCTCGAGAAGACCACCGACACGGCCTCCGGCGTGGCCGACGCCGCCCCGAAGCCGTCCAGCGAGCTGACCGAAGCGCTGCGCAAACTGGCCGGCGCGGTCACCACCCGCGCGTCGACCTCGCTGGCGAACCGGATCACCTCGACCTCCGGGCGCCTGCAGGACTACGCCTCCGGTGGCGGCGGTGGCGGCCTGATCGAAGCCGTCACCGGCGGCAAGCCCAGCGTCAAGGGCAAGGCGATGATGGGCGCGGTCAAGGGCGGGCTGTCCGGGCTCGCGGACAAGGTGAAGGACGCCGTTTCCGGCGGCGGTGGTGGCGGGGGCGGCAAGCTCAAGGTCACCAACATCGTCGAGCAGGCCGACATCGGCGCCCCGATCGACCTGGTGTACGACCAGTGGACCCGCTTCACCGAGTTCCCGCGCTTCATGAAGAAGGTCGAGAACGTCGACCAGACCAGCGACGAGAAGCTGACCTGGAAGGCGCAGATCTTCTGGTCGCACCGCACGTGGGAGTCGACGATCCTCGAACAGGTCCCCAACGAGCGCATCGTGTGGCGCTCCAAGGGCGAGAAGGGGCACGTCGACGGCGCGGTCACCTTCCACGAGCTGACCCCGGACCTGACCCGCGTCGTGCTGGTGCTGGAGTACCACCCGCAGGGCCTGTTCGAGCGCACCGGCAACATCTGGCGGGCCCAGGGGCGGCGCGCGCGGCTGGAGCTCAAGCACTTCCAGCGGCACGTGATGACCGAAGCGATCCTGCACCCGGACGAGGTGGAGGGCTGGCGCGGCGAGATCCACGACGGCCAGGTCCAGGACAGCGACGAGGAACCGGAGGAGGAACCCGAGGAGCCGGAGCCCGACGAGGCCGAGGCGCCCGACGAGGAAGAACCGGACGAGGAAGAACCCGAAGACGAAGAGCCCGAAGACGAAGAGCCCGAAGAAGAGGCCGAGGAACCGCCGGCGCGGCGGACACGCGCCCGGGCGTCGGCGGGCAGAGGACGGAGCAGGCGATGACGACAGCGGTTCAGCCGTCGGGCGGCGGCGGGGGCCTGGACCGGCCCACCTCCAGCAGCCTCGCGGACGTGATCGACACGATCCTGGACAAGGGACTCGTCCTGGACGCCTACGTGCGCGTGTCGCTGGTCGGGATCGAACTGCTGACCATCGACGCCCGGGTCGTCATCGCGAGCGTGGACACCTACCTGCGGTTCGCCGAGGCGGTGAACCGGCTGGACATCTCCGACACCGAGCAGAAGGGCCTGCCGGACCTGCTGGAGGACGTGACCTCCGGCGGCTCGAAGGCGAAGACCCGGGGAGCGCTGGAAGCCGCGGGCGAGAAGCTGCAGGACCTCCTCGGCGGCGACGAGGAGCCGGAGCGCGCCCGCCGGAAGGGCGGTGGGCGATGAGCGAGGAGCGGGAGACGGTGGTCTACGTGTACGGCATCGTGCCGTCCGACGTCGAGACCGATCCGGAGGCCCGTGGCGTCGGCGACCCGCCTGCCGAGGTCCGCGCGGTCAAGCACGACCGGATCGCCGCGCTGGTGAGCGAGGTCCCGCGGGACAAGCCGCTCGGGCGGCCGGAGGACCTCACCGCGCACGCGGCGCTGCTCGACGCGGCCGCCGCCGAGGTGCCGGTGCTGCCGTTGCGCTTCGGCGCCGTGGTCACCGACGAGGACGCCGTGCGCACGGAACTGCTCGAAGCCAACCAGGACGACTTCGTCGCGGCACTGGACGAGCTGGAGGGCAAGGCGCAGTACGTCGTGAAGGCGCGCTACGTGGAGGAGACCATCCTGCGCGAGATCCTCGAGTCCGACGAGAAGCTCGCCCAGTTGCGGGAAGCGATCCGCGGGAAGTCCGAGGACGCCACGCGCAACGAGCGGATCGCGCTGGGCGAGGGGATCGGCAACGCGATCGCCGCCCGGCGCGAGGCCGACACGAAGCGGGTCGCCGACGCGCTCGCCGAGATCGGCGCCCAGGTCGCCCCGCGCGAGCCGACGCACGAAGAGGACGCGGTGCACCTCGCGTGCCTCGTCGAGACGGCGAAGCAGTCCGATCTGGAGGAAGCCGTCGGCCGCGTCGCGCGGGACTGGTCGGGCCGCGCCGAGGTGCGCCTGCTGGGCCCGCTCGCGGCGTACGACTTCGTCGTGACACAACGGCCGGAGGCGTAGCGCATGGGCCTGCTGTCCGGGATCCTCGGCCTCCCGCTGCTGCCGGTGCGCGGCGTGATCCAGCTCGGCGAGCTGATCCAGCGCCGGGTCAACGAGGAACTCGCCGCGCCCGCGTCGATCCGCCGCGAACTCGAAGCGGCGGAGGAAAAGCGCGCGGCAGGGGAGATCTCGGCGGAGGAGGAGGCCGAGGTCCAGCAGCAGGTCCTGCGGCGGCTGGACGTGACGGAGACCGACGAGAAGGAGAGGTGACCGCCAAGTGGCTGCACGCGATGAGGCCGGCGGAGACGGCGTGCTGTCCGCGCCGGAAGCGGCCTCGCGGGCGCTCGCCCACGCCGGCGAGCTGATCAGCCGGAACCCGGTGTCGGTCACCTCGGTCGAACCCACCGACGACGGCTGGCTCGTCGAGCTCGAAGTGCTGGAGGACCGGCGGATCCCGTCCTCGGCCGACATGCTCGCCCTGTACGAGCTGGAGCTCGGCGCCGACGGGGAGCTGCTCGCCTACCGGCGCACCAAGCGGTACGTCCGCGGCCGGGCCGACAGCGGAAGCGGGGTGTCCTGACATGGCCGCCGGGCAGCCGGCCACCACCCCCGGCGGAGGCGGGTCGCCCGCGCTGGGCAACCACCAGCCCGCCAACCTGGGGGACATCCTGGAGAGAGTGCTCGACAAGGGGCTGGTGATCGCCGGGGACATCCGGGTCAACCTGCTCGACATCGAACTGCTGACAATCAAGCTGCGCCTGGTGATCGCGTCGCTGGAGACCGCGCGGGAAGTCGGGATCAACTGGTGGGAAAGCGATCCGTGGCTCTCCGGCGACACCACGCGGCTGCAGAGGGAGAACCGCGAGCTGCGTGCCCGCGTCGAGGAGCTGGAGGGCGCGGGCGACCACGCCGTGATCGAGGACCGGCACGGTGACCGAGGTGCTTGAGGACAGCGGGATCTGGCTCTACGCCGTGGCCCGGCGGGAGAACGCCGGCGCGGCGGGCGAACTGCGCGGCGTCGCCGGGGAGGCCCTGCGCGCAGTGGAGGCCGGCGAGCTGGCGGCCGTCGTCGGCGACGTGCCACTGGAGACGTTCGGCGAGGAGGCCCTGCACCGCAACCTGGAGGACCTGGACTGGCTCGGCGCCGTCGCCCGCGCCCACGACGCCGTGGTCGGCGCCCTCGCCGGCGCCGGTCCGGTCGTGCCGGTGCGGCTGGCCACGGTGTACCGCGACGAGCACGGCGTGCGCCGCGTCCTCGAACACCGCGGGCACGAGCTGGCGCGCACCCTGGACCGCGTGGCCGGGCGGACCGAGTGGGGCGTCAAGGTCTTCCTCGAGGAGCCGCCGCCGGCCGGGCGTGCGGAGACGCCGTCCCGCCGGGGGGCCGGGACGGCGTACCTCGCCCGGCGCCGCGCCGAACGCGACGCGCGCGCGGACGCCGAACGGCTCGCGCGCGAACAGGCCGCGAAGGTCCACTCCAGACTCGCGGCGCTGGCCGCCGGCGCGCGCCTGCACCCGTTGCAGAGCAAGGCGTTGTCCGGTGACGACCAGCAGATGGTGCTGAACGCCGCCTACCTCGTCGGTGACGACCACGCGCGTGCCTTCGCCGAGGCGGTGGCGGCCTGCGACGACGACAGCCCGGCGATCCGGGTCCAGCTCACCGGGCCGTGGCCGCCGTACTCGTTCTCGTCCTTGGAGGAAACATGACCGAACCGCTTCCCGCGCCCGTCGCCGACCAGCCCGTGGCGCTGGTCGACCTCCTCGACCGGGTCCTCGCCGGCGGGGTCGTCGTGACGGGTGAGATCACCCTGTCCATCGCCGACGTCGACCTCGTGCACATCTCGCTGCGGACGCTGCTGTCCTCGGTGAGCGCACTGCAGCCCGCCGATGACTGACCCCGCGAAGCGCCGCATCGACACCGATCCGGACAGCGTCGAGCGCGGTCTGGCCAGTCTCGTGCTGACCGTGGTGGAACTGCTGCGGCAACTGATGGAAAAGCAGGCGCTGCGACGGGTGGACCGCGGCGACCTCACCGACGAGCAGGTCGAGGCGATCGGGCTGACGCTCATGCGGCTGGACGAGCGCATGGCGGAACTGTGCGAGCATTTCGGCGTGTCCCCGGAGGAATTGAACATCGATCTCGGCCCGCTCGGCCCGTTGCTGGCGGATCGGCGGTGATGTGAAATAGGTTTCATCGGGAATTGTCCGGGAATCCGGAACCATCGCCGAACAATGGAGTTGCGATGGCTATATCCGGAATCATCAGTGCCTTGGTCGTGGGGCTGGTCATCGGTGTTCTCGGCCGGCTGCTCGCGCCCGGCAAGCAGAACATCCCGATCTGGCTGACCATCGTCGTCGGTATCGTCGCGGCCTTCGCAGGCACCGCGATCGCCCGGGGTGTCGGGTACGCCGACACCGACGGTATCGACTGGCTCGAAGTGCTGACCCAGCTGGTGCTCGCCGTCCTCGGGGTCTCGCTGGCCACCGCCCTGCGGGGCGGCCGCCGGCGCAAGCTCATGCACTGACCCCCTTCCCGGCCCGGCCCGGTCCGGACACCGTTTCCGGCCCGGGCCGGGCGCCCGGTCCCCTCATTCACGGATGTGAAAGATGAACGTCACCCAATTCTGGAACGACGCGGTCGGGAAAGTGATCACTTTCCTGCCGAAGTTCGCGGTGTTCCTCGTCGTGCTGATCGTCGGCTGGCTGGTCGCGAAAGCGTTGCGCAAGGTCGTCAAAGTCGTGCTCGAACGGGTCGGTTTCGACCGGGCGGTGGAGCGCGGCGGAATCAAGCGTGCGCTGGAACAGTCCCGGTACGACGCGAGCGGGCTGCTGGCCGCGCTCGTCTACTACGCGGTCCTGCTGATCGCCCTGCAGCTGGCGTTCGGCGTGTTCGGGCCGAACCCGGTCAGCGCCATCCTGGCGGCGATCGTGGCCTGGCTGCCGCGCGCCATCGTCGCCATCGTCATCGTGATCGTCGCCGCGGCCGTCGGCAGCGCGCTGCACGACCTGATCCGCGGCGCGATGGGCGGGCTCAGCTACGGTCCCCTGGTCGCGAAGGTGGTGCAGGTCGTGGTGATCGCCTTCGGTGTCATCGCGGCGCTGAACCAGATCGGCGTGGCCACCACGGTCACCGGGCCGGTGCTGATCGCGCTGCTCGCGACCGTCGGCGGTGTGCTGGTCGTCGGCGCGGGCGGTGGCCTGATGCGGCCGATGCAGCAGCGCTGGGACCGCTGGCTCAACCGGGCCGAGGAGGAGATCCCGTCGGCCCGCACCAGGGCCGAGGCCTACCGGCGCGGCCGTGAGGACGCGGAACGGGAAGCCGGCGCGGGCGCCCCGCGGCACGCGGCCGAAACCGCCACGATGCCGCAGGAGCGGACCGCGACGATGCCGCCGTCGTCGCAGGGCAGCGCGACGATGCCGCAGGACCGGCCCCCGGCCTGACGCGCTGAGCCGAACGGGGCGCCGCGGCTCGCGGCGCCCCGTTCGCTTGCCGTTCTCAGCGGATTTTCCGCGTCAGCCAGGTCTCCTCCGGACGGCAGGTGAGCGTGGTACCGGCCGCCGCGCACCAGGTCTGGTACCCGTGGGAGTAGAGCCGCGGTCAGACCCAGCGGTAGTCCGCCGGCGCGGCACGGGGTGTGGACGGGACGAAGTTGGCCGCGTCGTCGGCGTTGCCGGTGCCGTCGTAGCGAGCGACCACCGGGTACGGGAACACCGGGCGGGTGCGGGTGGTCGCGCCGCCCGCGACTGTGGAGGCGACGATCCGGCCCGGCTGCCTGCCGCTTTCCACCCAGGCCATCACCGGGGTCAGGACGTCGGCGGTGCCGAGCCCGTCGCCGCCACCGCAGTGCGCCATGCCGGGGAACAGGTACAGGCGGGCGAACCCGTCCACCGCGCGCTCGCCCATGGTCCGCCGATCGCGTCCCAGTAGGCCAATGTGGACTGTGGGGCGATGTGCTGGTCGTTCCAGCCGTGCCAGAGCAGCAGCTTGCCGCCGCCGCGGCGGAAGGCGGACAGGTCCGGGTCCATCGCGGCGAGGTAGCTCGACGACTGGATGGTCCGCCAGCACAAATCCACGGTGAACTGCAGGTCCGTCACCCGGAAGTCCGGGTCTTGCGCGTCCGGGAAGGCGAGGTGGCGCAGGTAGGACTCGGCGAACCTGGCGCTGGCCGGGATCTGCTGCGGGGTGGCCGGAACGAACAGCGTCCACTCCAGCTCCGAGCCCCACTCGTGGGCGATCGCCGGTTCCAGGCGGCGGCCCTGCACGTCGGCGGCCCCGTCGTGCAGTTTGCGCACCACGGCCGCTTCGGCGGGGGAGAGACAGGTCGTGGAGTCCTGCCCGGATCAGTGGGAGTTTGCCCGCGAAGAGGATGAAGCCGCCGTCGGCGTCGAGGTTGGCCACGACGTTCCACGCGTGGTGGAAGGTGTTCTGCACGGCCATGTTGCCGGCCGGGGCGCCCGCGGCGATGCCGTCGAAGTCGCCGGGGTAGCGCTGGGCCGCCATGAGCGCTTCGCGGCCGCCGTCGGAGCAGCCGGTGAAGTACGAGTAGGCGGGCCCGCGGCCGTAGAACCGGGCGATGATCGCTTTGGCGACCTCGGCGGTGACGTGCACGCCGCGGTAGGCGAAGTCGATCTGGGCCTGCGGGTTGTCCAGCGCCCACGATCCGTCGTCGCGGCCCTGGTGTCCCATGTCGGTGGTGGCGCTGGCGACGGTGCCGTCCCGGACCGGCGGGCAGGTGGCGGCCTGGCCGTAGTCGATCACCGCGCTGCCGCACAGGCCGCCGCACCCGGTCTGCACGTATCGCTGGGTCCAGCCGTGCACCGGGAGTCGCAGGACGACGGTGTTCGCAGGCGCGACGGTGCCGCGGACCTCGCAGTACGGCGCGGCACCGGGCACAACCCTCGCGGACTGGATGGTCACCGGAGCGTCGGTGACGCCCGTGAGGTCGAGGCCGGGCACGTCGGCGCAGTCCATCGCGGGCGGGACGGCGGGCAGGTTCGCGAGCCCGTCGGCGGTGACGCGCTGGGCCGCGGCGCCCGGCGCGGGCAGCACGCTCGCCGCGACGAGCAGACAGGCGGTGGCGGCGAGACGGCGGAGGGGCCTGGTGAGGACCATCGGCACTTCCCGGTGCGGCCGCGGGTGCACCACGATGCCTTCATCCCACAGGTCTCCAGGAGGGTCGCGATGAAGATCGACGAGCTGATCGAGAAGGCGAAGAGCTCGGCCGGTGCGAAGCTCGTGTACACCGAGCCCTACGAGAAGGACGGCATCACGGTGATCGCGGCGGCGAGCGTCGCCAGCGGGGCGGGCGGCGGTGACGGCGTCGACAAGGAGGGGCAGCACGGCGAGGGCGGCGGGTTCGGGGTGACCGCCAGGCCGACCGGCGCCTACGTCATCAAGGACGGCACGCTGCGGTGGGAGCCGGCCATCGACGTCAACCGGCTGGTCGGTGTCGTCGGCGCGGTCGTGGTGGCCGTGTTGCTCTTCAGCTCGCGCATCGCGAAGGTGCACGCCCGCCGGGCCATCGCGCGGGCCGCCGCGGTGCCCGCGCCCTGACCGCAGTTCGGCGTGGTGCCGTCAGCGCACCACGGGCGTCCGGGGCCGGGGCGCGTCCGCGTGCTCCCGGTTCTGGAGCCTGGCCGCGAGGACCGCGGCCTGGGTGCGGCGTTCCAGCCCGAGCTTGGCCAGCAGCCGGGAGACGTAGTTCTTGATGGTCTTCTCGGCGAGGAACATCCGCTGCGCGATCTGGGCGTTGGTGAGCCCTTCGCCGATGAGGTCGAGCAGGGTGCGCTCCCGGGCGGTGAGCCCGGCCAGCGGCCCGTCGCCGGCGGCGTTCGCGCGCAGTTTCGCCATCAGGGTCGAGGCGGCACGCGTGTCGAGCAGGGAGCGGCCGGACCCGACCTCGCGCACGGCCGAAACCAGGTGCAGCCCGGCGATGTCCTTGATGGCGTAGCCGCCCGCGCCGGCGAGGATGGCGTTGAGCATGGCCTCCTCGTCGGTGTAGGAGGTCAGTATGAGGACGTTGAGCTCGGGGATCCGGGACCGCAGTTCACGGCACAGCTCGATGCCGTTGCCGTCGGGCAGGCGCACGTCGAGCACCGCGACGTCGGGCTGGAGTGCCGGAATCCGGGCCATGGCCTGCGCGGCGGTGGCGGCCTCGCCGACGACCTCCAGCCCCGGGTCGGTGCCGAGCAGCTCGGCGACACCACGGCGGACGACCTCGTGGTCGTCGACCAGGAACACGGTGATCACGGCAGGACCCTTTCGCAGGTGACCTACCCAACCTAGAGCCCGCCGGACGCCGGGCGGCGCGGCGGAAGTCACCTCCGGCAGGGACCAAGGTCACTTTCGGGACTCACCACCCGCCCCGGCGCGTTCCCGGCAGTTGTTAACGGGTCGTTTTCCCCGGTCCGCCCGCAGCGCCGCCAGACTGGGCGGATGAGCACCGGAACCGGCTACGTGCTGGGGCACCACGATCCCGAGGTCGAGCGGCTCCTGCTGCAGGGGCGCCTCTACCGCGGCCACACCGAGCACGCCTTGCGCCAGGCCGGGCTCGAACCCGGCATGCGCGTCCTCGACGTCGGCTGCGGCCCGGGCGACGTGTCGATCGCCGCGGCGCACCTGGTCGGGCCGGCGGGATCGGTGACCGGTGTCGACGCGCAGGCCTCGATCCTCGACCTCGCGGCGTTGCGGGCCGCCGAGGCCGGGCTGTCGAACGTCACGTTCCGCCACGCCGCGGTCGAGGAGCTCGACGCGCCCCGGCCGTTCGACGCGGTCATCGGCCGCCTGATCCTCATGCACCTGCCGGACCCGGTCGCCGCGCTGCGCCGGCTGGTGGGACTGGTCCGGCCGGGCGGCCTGGTGTCCTTCCAGGACTTCGAGGTCAGCGGCGCCCGCAGCGCCCCGGCGGTCCCGCTGTTCGAGCGGGTGCGGGACGTCATCGTGCAGGCGTTCCGGGGTGCGGGCGCGACCACCGAGACGGGCACCGCGCTGCCGGGGATCTTCCACGCGGCTGGCCTGCCCATGCCCGCCTTGACGATGGGCGCGTGCCTCGGCCCACTGTCCGATCCGGACATCCTGGGCTTCGTGATGGGCGTGTGGCGCGCCTTGTCGCCGGTGGCCGTCCAACTCGGACTGGACGTCGGCGACCTCGCCGACCTCGACCGCCTGCCCGCCCGGCTGGTCGCCGAGGCGGCGGAAGCGGGCGCGATCGCGATCCTGCCGCCGCTGGTCAGCGCCTGGGCGCGGGTGCCTGCCGGCTGAGCCTCAGGACAGGCCGAGCCGGCGCAGGGCCTCCGGCAGCCGGTCGAGCAACGGTTGCGGCGGCTGCCCGCCGAGGGTGGCGCGCAGGTACAGCCCGTCGCCCAGCAGGCCCACGATCTCGGCGGTGAGCGGATCGTCCACATGCCCGGCCAGCAGCTCCGCCCACAGCCGGCCGCACTCGTTCATCGCGTCGGTGACCTTCGGCTCGCTGCCCAACAGCCGCAGCGCGGCGATCGAGGCGCGGTGCGCCGGCTTGGTCATGTCCGCGTCGGTCACCGAGGAGAGCAGGTAGTAGCGCACCACCCCTTCGGGAGCCGTGCGCGCGTACTCGACGTCCGCGGCCGTCAGCCGCAGCAGCCGGTCGAGGAGGCCGTCGAGCAGGGCTTCCTTCGACCCGAAGTGGTAGAGCAGCCCGCCCTTGGACACCTTCGCGCGCGCGGCGACGGCGTCGAGGGTGACCGCGGCCGAGCCGCTCTCGATGAGGATGTCCTGGTAGGCGTCGAGGATCTGTTCCCGCGCGGAGGGGCGTCCCATGGCCCTTGACTATACCGTCCGGACGGTTTAGTTTCGATTTCAGGGGCAAACTGTACCGTCCAGACTGTTCAGAAAAGGATCGTGATCGTGATGGCCGGGGGACGCCGGGACTGGGCCGCACTGGGTGTGCTGGTCCTGCCCGTGCTGCTGATCAGCGTCGACATGACCGTGCTCGGTTTCGCGCTGCCGTACCTCAGCGAGGACCTCGGCCCGACCGGCGCCCAGCAGCTGTGGATCGTCGACATCTACTCGTTCGTGCTCGGCGGGCTGCTGGTGCTCATGGGCACGCTGGGGGACCGGATCGGGCGGCGCAAGCTGCTGCTGTCCGGCGCCGTCGCGTTCGGCGTCGCGTCCGTGGCCGCGGCGTTCGCGACCAGCCCGGGCATGCTCATCGCGGCGCGGGCGCTGCTCGGCGTCGGCGGGGCGACCCTGATGCCCTCGACGCTGGCGCTGATCCGCTCCATCTTCACCGACCCGGCGCGGCGCCGGACCGCGATCGCGGTGTGGGGCGCCGGGTTCTCCGGCGGGATGGCGCTCGGCCCGGTGCTGGGCGGCTGGCTGCTGGAGCACTTCTGGTGGGGCTCGGTGTTCCTGATCAACGTGCCGGTGATGGTGGTGCTGCTCGTCGCGGGGCCGCTCCTGCTGCCGGAGGCGCGCGACCCGCGACCGGGCCGCTTCGACCCGCTGTCCGCCGTGCTGTCGCTGGCCGCGGTGCTGCCCGTGGTGTACGGCATCAAGCGGTTCGCCGAGCACGGCGCCGATCCGCTCGCGGCCGTGAGCGCGTTGATCGGCGCGGCGTTCGCGGTGGTGTTCGTGCGGCGTCAGCGCGCGCTGCCGGACCCGATGCTGGACCTGGCGCTGTTCCGGGACCGCCGGTTCAGCGCGTCGGTGCTGACCAACATGCTCGGCGTGTTCGCGCTCGTCGGGTTGCTGTTCCTGGTGCCGCAGTACCTCCAGCTGGTGCTGGGGCTGCGGCCGATGACGGCGGCGCTGTGGCTGCTGCCGACGACGGTGGCCGGGATCGCGGGCTCGTTCGCCGCCGCCCGGCTCGCCCGGCGCGTTCCGGTCCCGCGGCTGATCGCCGGCGGGCTGCTGGCCGCGGCGGCGGGGTTCGGGGCGCTGGTGGCGCTGGGCGTCCACAGTGGACTGGCGATCCTGGTGGCCGGGATGTCGCTGGTCGGGTTCGGCGTGGCGCTGTCCGAGACGCTCACCAACGACCTGATCATCACCGCGGCGCCGCCGTCCCGCGCCGGCGCGGCGTCGGCGATCTCGGAGACCGGGTTCGAGCTGGGCGGCGCGCTCGGCACGGCGGTGCTGGGCAGCATCGCGGCGGCGGCCTACCGGGCCGGCGTGCCGGGCGACGCGGGGGAGACGGCGCGCGAAACCCTCGGCGGCGCGGTCGCCACGGCCGCCGGGCTGCCGCCCGCGCAGGCCGAGGCCCTGCTGGCCGCGGCCAGGGAAGCGTTCGTGCACGGCCTGCAGCTGAGCGCCGTGGCCGGGGCCGCGCTGCTCGCCTACACCGGCGTGCAGGCGCTGGTCCTGCTGCGGTCTAGAGGAACAGGCGCAGCACCCGCGCACGAGCCTCGCCGAGCAGTGGCTCCGCGCGGCTGACGAGGTCACGCAGTTCGGCGGCCCGCTCGCCGCGCGGGGCGGTGTAGGTGGTCGCGGATCCGTGGGCGAACCAGTTGCTCAGGTCGGTGCGAGCGGTTTCCCGGAGCGGCTCGTCCGGGCCCAGCAGCAGGCGCAGGTCGAGAGCGAGACGGGTCCAGGTGTCGCGAGCGGACAGCAACTGGAACGCGTTGCGCCTGCGGTGCGCTGGCTGGCCGGGATCCAGCATGCCGTGCAACGCCGCCTCGTCGATCTCGGCGGCGCACCCGCGCAGCGCGAGCACCACCTGCCGGGCGACGCGCGGGGATGGGTCGGACAGCAACGGCGCCAGGCGGGCGGCCGGGACCACTCGCAGCCGCCGCAACGCACGGACGGTTTCGGCGCGCACCTTGGGCCGGGGATCCGCGAGCAGCGGCAGGAGCAGCGCCCCGTCGGCTTCGGTTCCGGTCTCGCCGAGGCCCGCGACCGCACCCGGGCTCGCCGCCGCGGCCACCAGCTTGCGATAGTGCGGCGCCGGGTCCTCGCCCGCGCGGCGCAGGACGAACTGAGCGTACGCGCGGACCAGCGAAGCGGGGTCGGCCAGTGCCGGCCGCGCGTCGGCGGGGTCGCGGATCGCCTGGGCGCGCAGGGCGGCCGTGCCGCTGCTGCGGAGCAGGCGCAGCACCTCGGGGTCAGTGCTGCCGGTCAGGGCCTGCGCGCAGGTGAGCCGGATCTTCAGGTCCGCGTCCCGCAGTCCGGCCGTCAGCTCGCCGACGTCGGCGCGCCCCGAGGCGTAGACGGCCCGGCGGGTGAGCACGTCGGGGGAGGCGAGCGCCGCCGAGCGGACTTCGGGCGTCCGCAGCATGCCTTCGAGCGTCACGGCCAGCCACTCGCCCTGCACGCGTGGCCGCAGCAGGCACGCGAACGGGAACAGGTCCACCGCGGTCATCGGATCCCGGAAGAGGTGGCGCAGGCACTCCCGCCGGGCGCGCTCGGCCACCTGCGGCACCCAGTCCGCCGCGCGGATCGCGAGCACCGGCAGGGCGATCCGCTCGTCGAGGCGCGTCAGCGCGGCTTCACGGAGGCGGCCGTCCCGGCCGAGCGCCCGTGCCAGGACGCCGCGATGCCCCTGCGGGTGGCGCCGAGCGCCGTCGTCGACGGCGAGCCACAGGCGCGGGCTCGCCCCCGCCATCGCCGCGACCTCGGCGTCGGCGTCCCACGCGGCACGCACCGCCGCGAGTCGCTCCGCCACCTCGTCCTGGTTGATCCGCACCCGGCGATCGTCGCGGGTGCGGGCCCGTCAGCCAACCGGTTATCGCGTGGTGTGGGCTCCGCCGTTGACGTGCAGGGTCTGTCCGGTGATGTGGCGGGCGCCCTCGGAGGCCAGGAAGAACGTCGTCGCGGCGACGTCGTCCGGGTGGCCCGCCCGGCCGTTGTGCGTGGCGGCGATCAGGGCGCTGCGCCGGTCCTCGCTGAGTTTTCCGTGGAAGAAACCGGTTTCCGCGATGTAGCCAGGCGCGATCAGGTTGGCCGTCACGCCCTTCGGCCCGACCTCCGACGACAGCCCGGCCGTCCACGCCGCCAGCGCCGCCTTCGCCGCGCCGTAGGAGGACGCCGCGTACTCCGCGCCGATCGAGCCGATGTTGATGATCGAACCGCCCGGGCGCAACCGGTCCCGCACCGCGGTCGTGGTGAGCACGGCGCTGAGCAGGTTGGCGTCCAGGTTCGCCCGCCACGCGCGCAGCACCTCGCCGAGGCCCTCGCCGGCGGGCGCGGTGAGGTCGGTGTTGCCGCCGGCCATGTTGACCAGCACGTCCAGCTCCGGCCCGAGCTCCTCGGCCATCCGCGCCACCTGCTCCGGATCGGTGGCGTCGCAGGTGATGGCCCGCGCGCCGATCTCGGCCGCGGCGGCGGCGAGCCGTTCGCCGTTGCGGCCGGTGACGACCACGGTGTCCCCGGCCGCGCGGAACCGGGCGGCGACCGCCCTGCCGATGCCGTTCCCGCCGCCGGTGACCAGCACGATCCGCCCCACTGAGCATCTCCTCTCTGCTATGTTTAGCTCTAAACGTAGCGGAGGGAGGCAGGCCGTGTCGAACGACCCCGGCGCCGACGGCTACCCGATGGCGTCGATCCTGCGGTGGCCCGCGCACGACATCGCCGAGTCGTGGCGGCGCGAGCTGCCCGGCGTGCGCACGGAGTCCATCGAGATCATCACGCCGGTGTGGCGGGTGGCGAAACTCCTCGCCGACGACCGGCGGCGCACCCTGGCCGAACTCGGCGTCGATCCGTCCACACTGGACCTGCTGAGCGTGATCCGCCGGGCGGGGCCGCCGTACGAGCTGACCACCCGCGAGATCACCCGGCGCACGCTGGTCACTCCCGGCGCGGTGTCCCAGCGCGTGGCCCGCGCCGAACGGGCCGGGCTCGTCGAACGGGCCCCCTCGTCGGCGTCGCGCCGCGCGGTCGCCGTCCGGCTCACCGACGCCGGGCACCACCTCGTCGAGACGACCGTGCGCCGGCTGCTCGAACACGAGGCGGATCTGGTCGGCGGGCTCGCCCCGGACGAACGCCAAGCCCTCACCGGCCTGCTCGCCCGGCTGGAGCGGACCCTCGCGCCGGAACCAGGGTGAGCGCGATCAGCACGGCGACGGTCAGGAGCGCGGCGCCCAGCGCGAGGCCGAACGCGTACCCGTCAACGGCACTGCCGGCCGTGCCGGATCTGCTGTGCGCGGCGGTGCCGAGTGCGGCGAGCCCGAGTGACGCCCCGATCTGGCGTGAGCTGGTGAGCAGACCGGAGGCCGTGCCCGCCTCGCCCGGCGCGACGCCGCCCGTGGCCACCGACACCACCGGCCCGAGGCACAGTCCGAAGCCGACACTGGTCACGATCGACGGGCCGAGGACGTCGGCCAGGAACGACCCGTCGGCGCTCAGGAAGCCGAACCAGGCGAACCCCGCCGCGGTCAGCACCCCGCCGCCGATCATCAGCGTGCGCGGGGCGAACCGGTGGCCGAGCTTGACGGCCACCACCGACCCGGCGACCACCCCGAGCGCGAACGGCAGGAACTGGACGCCCGCGAGTGCGGGCCCGGTTCCGAGCACCTGCTGCAGGTAGAGCGACACGAAGTAGAACGCCGACGCCATCGCCGCGCCGAGGAGCAGGTTGTAGAGGTTCGCCCCGGCGACCGCCCGGCCGGCCAGCAAGCCCAGGCGCACCAGCGGATCGCGCGCCGTCGTCCGTTCGATGTGGACGAACGCGGCCAGCAGCGCGACGGCGATCGCCAGCGTGGCGAGCGTGACCGGCGAGGCCCACCCGTGCTGGTCGGTGCACACGACGCCGAACACGAGCGTGGTCATGCCCGCGGTGGCCAGGACGGCGCCCAGCACGTCCGGCCTGCCGGTGCGGACCGGCTTGTCGGCGTTGACGCCGCGTCGCGCCAGCACCGCCGCGACGGCGGCCATCGGCGCGCTGACGAACATCACCCACCGCCAGCCCGCGTACTCGGTCAGGACGCCGCCGATGAGCACGCCCAGGGCGCCTCCGGCGGCGTTCATCGCGCTCCACACGCCGAAGGCGCGCACCCGCTCCGGTCCGGCGGGGAAGGTCGCGGTCAGCAGCGCCAGTGCGGCCGGGGCGGCCGCCGCCGCGCCGATGCCCTGCGCGGCGCGTGCCGCGACCAGCTGTCCGGGGTCCTGAGCGAAACCGCCGGCCAGGGAGGCGATCCCGAACACGGCGAGCCCGGCCAGCAGGACATGCCTGCGGCCGTGCCGGTCGGCGAGCTTGCCGCCGAGCAGGAGCAGCCCGCCGAAGGTGAGCGCGTAGGCGTGGATCACCCAGGTCAGGCCGACCGCGGTGAACCCGAGCGCCGCCGCGATCCGCGGCAGCCCGACGTTGACCACCGACAGGTCCAGCGACACCGCGAACTGCACGACGGCCACCGCGGCGAGGGTGAGCCCCGCGCGCACAGCAGGCGGCTCCGTTGTGGTCATGCCTCGCTCCTCTCGAGGTTTTCGAACGCGTTCCGAAAGTAGCACCGGCGGGTCCGGCTGTCGAACGGGGAGGAGGGCAGCATGATGGGAGCCGTGCCCCGACCCGATGCAGCGCGCGCCCGGACCGGGCGGCCGCCGGTGACGTCCCGCGACGAGATCCTGGTCGCCGCGCGGCGGCTCATCGACCGCGACGGCTGGGAGAAGCTGAGCGTCCGCAAGCTGGCCGCGGAGCTGGGGATCGGGCCGACGACCCTGTACCACCACGTGCGGGACAAGGCGGACCTGCTGGTGCAGCTGCTCAACACCTACACCGGGCAGCTCGAGCGGCCGCGGTTGCCGGACGACCCGCGGGAGCGGATCGTCGTCGCGGCCACGGTGATGCACGAGGCTCTCGCGGCGTGGCCGTGGGCCGCGGAGGTCGTCACCGTCGACGGGTTCGTCGGCCTGCTCGACGAACCGGCGCTGTGGATGGTCGAAACCATCGTGGGCGGCGCCGTCGACAGCGGGTGCACCCACGCGCAGGCCGTCGGCGTCTTCCGCGACATCTGGTACTACACGGCGGGCGAGGTGCTCGTCCGCGCCCGCTCGGCACGCCGGGACGAACGCCCCCAGCGCGACGCCGCCTTCCGCTTCGACCCGGCGGAGACGCCGCATCTGGCGGCGATCGGGGACCGCTGGCCGGAGCTGGCGGCACGCGACACCTACGCCGACGGCCTGCGCGCGCTCGTCGGCGGACTGCTCGACCGGCGGTGACGAGAAGAGGCGCTCAGCCCCGTTCCTCCTGGATGGTCGTGTAGCGGTTGGGCAGGACCATGCAATAGAGGCTGCCGGTTTCGTTGGTCAGGCAGTACACCGGTTGCGTCGCGTCGGAGTTGCCCGCCTCGCGCTGCTCGCCGACCTTCTGGATGCTGATGTGCCGCGGGTCGGCAGGCGCCGGAACGGGAGCCTTGTCCCACGGGTGCCAGGCCAGCAGCCCGCCGCCGAGGCCGGCGACGAGGATCGCGGTGGCCAGCAGGCCGTGCCGGGACCGGGATTCCGTGGCGGCCGGGCGCGGCTCCTGCGGCTGCTGCGGCGCGGGGTTGTTCGGGTGCGACATGGCGAACAGTCAACATCATCGCGTCGGTGGCCCGAAGGCGGCCGGGGCCGGCGCGGAACCGGCCCCGCCGCGCCGAACAGGCCGTCGGAGCCGGGCAGGTTCCCGACGCCGAACAGTTGTAGAACAGCAGCTGCGGCGCGCGGCCGCCCCGGCGACGGTGGGTGAGCCCCGGCGATCGTGCGCCGGAACCGCAGGTGCCGGATCAGGGCGGGATCGAATCACGTCCGGTCGGCCGGTGCCGTGGTCTACACTGGTGATCGCGGCCCGCACAGTTCTGCCTCGGGCCGCGTTTCGTTGTCGGCCACCACGTGCCGCGACCGTGCCGGTCCGCGCCGGGCAGGACGACCCCCGACGTTCGGAGCTTTCCCCGTGACTTCTTCCCCCGCGCCCTCTTCTTCCGGGTCCACCTTCGCCGCGCTCGGCGTGCCCCCGGTGCTGGTCGCCGCGCTGGCCGAGCGGGGCATCGAGGCGCCGTTCCCGATCCAGGCGGCGACCCTGCCGCACTCGCTGGCCGGCCGGGACGTGCTCGGCCGGGGCCGCACCGGCTCCGGCAAGACCTACGCGTTCGCGCTCCCGGTCCTGACCCGGCTCGCCGCTCGCCGCACGCCGCGCAGGCCGGGCCGGCCCCGCGCGCTGATCCTCGCGCCGACCCGCGAACTCGCCACCCAGATCGACGCGGCGCTGGCGCCGCTGGCCGAGGCGCTGTCCCTGCGCACGATGACCGTGTTCGGCGGGGTCGGCGCCGCGCCGCAGATCGCCGGGCTGCGCGCCGGGGTGGACGTGCTGGTCGCGTGCCCCGGCCGGCTCGCCGACCACCTCGCGAGCGGGCACGCGCACCTCGACGCCGTCGAGATCACCGTCCTCGACGAGGCCGACCACATGGCCGACCTCGGGTTCCTGCCGCAGGTGAAGCGGCTGCTGGACCGCACCCCGCGCGACGGCCAGCGGCTGCTGTTCTCGGCCACCCTGGACGCCGGGGTCGACGTGCTGGTGAAGCGGTTCCTCACCGACCCGGTCACCCACAGCGTCGACTCCGCGCGCTCCCCGGTGGCGACGATGGAGCACCACGTGCTGCACGTCGAGCCGGACACGCGGCTGGACGTGCTGGTGGACCTGGCGGCCGCGCCGGGCCGGACGGTCGTGTTCACCCGCACCAAGCACCGGGCCAAGGCACTGACGCGCAAGCTCGTCGCGGCGGGCGTGCCCGCGGTGGAGCTGCACGGCAACCTCGGGCAGACCGCGCGGACCCGCAACCTGGCCGCGTTCTCCGACGGCAGCGCGACCACGCTGGTGGCCACGGACATCGCCGCCCGCGGCATCCACGTGGACGACGTGGCGCGGGTCATCCACGCCGACCCGCCGGTCGAGCACAAGGCCTACCTGCACCGGTCCGGCCGCACCGCCCGCGCCGGCGCGGCGGGCGTGGTGATCACCCTGATGACCGACGACCAGATTTCCGACGTCCGGGACCTGACCAGGAAGGCCGGGATCAGCCCGGTGACGACCCGGCTGGCGCCCGGGCACGAGCTGCTGAGCGAGCTCGCGCCGGGCGACCGGGTGTTCCGCAAGCCCTCGGTTCGCAGCGGTGCGGGTGCGGCCGGGGGTGGTGGCGAGGTTTCGCGGGACCGCGGCGCGGGTGCGGCTGCGCGCCGGTCCGGCGGCGCCCGGCGGAAGCCGGGTGGGGACGTGCGTGAGCAGCCGGGCCGCGAGGCGCGGCAGAACTCGCGCGGCGAGGGCCGCCAGGAGTCGGGCCGTGGTGCGGGCAGGTCTGGCGGTGCTGGTCGGCGGGAGCCGGATGCGCGGCAGGAGTCGGGCCGTGGTGCGGGCAGGTCCGGTGGCGCTGGTCGGCGGGAGCCGGATGCGCGGCAGGAGTTGGGCCGTGGTGCGGGCAGGTCTGGCGGTGCCGGCCGGCGGGAGCCGGATGCGCGGCAGGAGTCGGGCCGTGGTGCGGGCAGGTCTGGCGGTGC
>NZ_JBEXTX010000124.1:0-21955 GCF_040614175.1 Amycolatopsis sp. NPDC006131 | reverse complement strand
GCGCCCGCGGCCTCCGCCGCGGCCACCATCGGCAGGATCGGCGTGATGCCGACCCCGCCGGCGACGAACAGGTACCGCGGCGCGGGCAGCAGCGGGAAGTTGTTGCGTGGCCCGCGGATCCGCAGGGTCGTGCCCGGGTGTGCGTGGTCGTGGATCCACGCCGACCCGCCGCGGCTGTCCGGTTCGCGCAGCACCGCGATGCGCCAGCGGCCGTCCTCACCGCACAGCGAGTACTGCCGCACCAGGCCGCCGGGCAGCACGACGTCGATGTGCGCGCCCGGTTCCCACGCGGGCAGATTCACACCGCCCAGCTCCAGCGACACCACCCCGTCGGACTCCACCCGGCGGGCCACGACCTCGGCATCCGCCTCGAACACCGGCTCAGGCATTGGTCTCCTGCATGCTGTAGACCGACTCGTGCCACGGGATGAAGAACCGCTTCAGGCCGTTGACCACGAAGTAGAGCAGCAACCCGAGCACCGACAACAGGATGATCACCGCGAACAACGCGGGCGCGTCGAGCGCGTTGAGGGTGCGCACCACCAGGTAGCCCAGCCCCTCGCTGCCGCCCAGGTACTCCCCCACGATCGTGCCGATGATCGCCAGCACGATCCCGACCTCCATGCCGGCGAACACGTACGGCAGCGTGCTCTTGAACTCCAGGTGGTTGAACGTCTGCCACCGGTTCGCGTTGAGGCTGCGCATCACGTCTCGCTGCCCCGCCTCCACCGAGCGGACGCCCAGCTGCACGTTGAGCATGATCGGGAAGAACGCCAGCATCGCGGCCATGATCACCTTGGAGGTGATGCCGAAGCCGAACCAGATCACGAACAGCGGGATCAGCGCCACCTTCGGCACCACCTGCGAGGCCACGATCAGCGGCCGCAGGCTGCGCTCCATCCACCGCACCTTGCCCAGCACCACGCCCGCCGCGACGCCCGCGACGAGCGCGATCGCGAACCCGCTGATCGTCTCGATCGCGGTGACCCGCGCGTGGTACCAGGTGTCGCCGGTGGTGACCAGCTCGCCGAGGCTCGCGAACACGGTGCCCGGCCGCGGCAGCACCAGCTCCGACATGCCGTTGACGCGCACGAACACGTCCCACAGCAGGAAGAACACGACCAGGATGAGCGGCGTGCTCACCCACGGCAGCCACCTGCCGAACCGTTCCCTGTTCACCGGGTCACTCCTGCCTGTCGAGGGCGTGCCGCAGTTCGCGCACGACCCTGCCGAACTCCGGCTCGGTCTGGACGTCGAAGTCCCGCGGCTTGGGGAAGTCCACCGCGCGGATCTCGCTGATGCGGCCGGGCCGCGGGCTCAGCTGCACCACCCGGTCGCCGAGGAACACCGCCTCGGTGATGTCGTGGGTGACGAACACGACGGTCGCCTTGGTGGCGAGCGCGATCCGTTGCAACTCGGCGTTCATCCGCTCCCGCGTCAGCGCGTCCAGCGCGCCGAACGGCTCGTCCATCAGCAGCAGCTTCGGCCGGGTGGACAGCGCCCGCGCGATCGCCACGCGCTGCCGCATCCCGCCGGACAGCTCGCGCGGGTAGGACTTCTCGAACCCGGCCAGCCCCACCAGCTTGGCCAGTTCGTAGGCCCGTTCCCGGCGTTCACGCTTGCCGGCGCCGCGCAGTTTCAGCGGCAGCGCGATGTTGTCGGCGACCGAGTACCACGGGAACAGGTTGGCGTCCTGGAAGACCACGCCGAGCTCGGACACCACGGAGGAGTCCACTCTGGACCCGTTCCACAGCGACCGGCCCTCGACGAGGATCCGCCCCTCGGACGGGCTCTGCAGCCCGGCGAGCGTGCGCAGGAGGGTCGTCTTGCCGCAGCCGGACCGGCCGATCACGGACACGAACTCGCCGTCGCTGATGGTCAGCGTGATGTCGTGCAGGGCGCGGGTAGTGGCGCGTTTGGACCGGAACTCCTTGCCGACACCGGCGAGTTCCAGTTTCGGCGGTGCGGCCTGCCGCGGGGCCGCGGTGAGGGTCTCGGCGTGGTGCGCGGACATGCGTCTCCTCGCGATCAGGTGGTGGTGGCCGGCAGGAAGCTGTTGTCGAACCACTTCGCGGCGTCGCCGCCGGGCTTGGCCTGGCCCGCCCTGGTCAGCTCGTCGTAGCCGGCGGTCCACGCGGCCGGGTCGGTGACCAGCAGGGGCCGTGACGGGTCCTTGCCCGTCCACAGGTCGCGCATCATGCCGAGGCTCTTGCGCGCGATCGCGTCGTCGTCGAGCGTGGCGAAGGAGTACTTGCCGCGCAGCGTCCCGATCGTCCTGGCGAAGTCCTGGTCGTTCACGTACTCCGCGACGGCGTCGCGGATCCCGGCCATGAACGCCCGCAACGTGTCCGGGTGCTTGGCGATCACGTCGGCGGTCGTCACGTAGATCTGCGAGTCGGACTTCACCACGGTGCCCGGGTCGAACACGCCCGCGTCCGCGTGCTGGGACTGCACGATGTTCGCGGTGTCGATGCTGACCACGTACCCGGCGATCCGGCCCTGCTGGACCAGGTTGAACGTGCCCGGGGTGAGCCCGGTGACCTGGCGCGGCGTGCTCTTCGGGTCCAGACCGGAGTTGGCCAGCACCAGCGACACGATCTTGCTGCTCGTGCCGCCCTCGGAGCTGACCCCGATCGTCTTGCCGACGAAGTCCTGCGGTTTTTCCAGCGGGGCCTGCTTGCTGTAGACGACGCGCACCGCGGAACCACGGCACAGCGTGCCGATGTTCACCAGCGGCTGGTTCGATTCGGCGACCGCGGTCATCAGGTCGATCTGCCCGAGCCGCGCGACCACGCCGACACCGGCGATCAGGGTCTGCGTGGCCTGGGGCGACCCCTTGACCTCCTGCAGCGTGACGTCCAGCCCGTGCCGCTCGAAGTGGCCACCGGCGACGGCGAGCAGCTCCGGGGACATGGACAGGGTTTCCAGCGGCAGGATGCTCAGGAAGGTCACCGTTCCGCTGCCGCCCCCGCCTGCCGCCGGGCCGGCGCCGCACGCGGACAACACGGCCGGTCCGGCGGCCACGGCCGCCGCGGTCAGCGCGGAACGCCTCAGGAATGCCCGACGGGGCAACGATGGACTCGGCGATGGAGTGGACACGATGGTTCTCCTCGTTCCTCCTGCCGGCCACCGCCCTGTGACCGGCTGGGGAAGAGGTTGACCCGATTCGATCGCCCCCGTCAAGGTCCCGGGTTTCCCGCCGTCGTCGCCGGCCCTGCCGGCCAGGATCACCACCGGAGCGCGGTTTCCCCTGCTGCGCAAGCGAAATCGCGTAACCTGACGGCGGGTCCACATGCGCCACTATCGGGACGGCCGATGGTCTCCATCGAAACTTTCACTTTCCGCCCGGCCCGCGGCGATCTCTACCGTGCACAGCATGAGGATCGTGGTGTCCCGGCTCGACGACTTCCCGCCGGGAGAGCGCCGGATCGTCCAGGCCGGCCGGCGGTCGATCGGGGTTTTCCGGGTCGGCGACCGTTTCTACGCACTGAACAACCACTGCCCGCACCAGGGCGGCCCGCTCTGCCTCGGGGCCACCCAGCCGTGGCTGACCTCCACCGCGCCCGGTGAGGTCCGGCAGGAGGACGGCGACGCGCTCGTCGCCTGCCCCTGGCACGGCTGGGAGTACGACCTCGAGACCGGGCAGTCGTTCCTCGGGCCGGACGAACCGCCGGCCCGCACCTACGACGTCTCCGTGGAGCGCGGCAAGAACGGGCGCATCCCCGGCCCGTACGTCGCCGAGACGTACCCGGTGCACGTGGAAGACGCCTACGTGGTCGTGGACACCAGCGGCGGAGCACGCCCTGGCGACAAGGGAGGTGACCGGTGACCAGCACCGCCGTCGCCGGGCAGCCCGGCAGCGCGCCGGGCCGCACCGGCTACACCATCGTTGACACCGACATCCACCCGGCGGCCCCGGCGGCCGCCATCCGGGAGCGGCTGCCGGAGAAGCACCGCGCGCGGTGGGACCTGTTCGGCAGCCGCGTGCCCGGCCCGCCGGAGATCTACCCGCGGGTCCGCAACGCGGGCTTCCGGCTGGACTCCTGGCCCGCGGACGGGCCGCCGGGCAGCGACCTGGGCATGATCCGGGACCAGCTGCTCGACGAGTTCGGCGTGACTCACGGCATCCTGATCCCGCTGCAGAGCCACAGCTGGGGCGCCGAGGAACCGGAGTACGCCGCCGCGCTGTGCCGGGCGCTCAACGAGTGGCAGATCGACACGCTGCTCGACGCCGAACCCCGGCTGCGCGGGTCGATCACCATCCCGGTCGAGGCGCCGGACCTCGCGGCCGAGGAGATCCGGCGGCACGCCGGCGACCCGCGGTTCGTGCAGGTGCTGCTGTCCACCGGCGGCGAGCTCGGCTTCGGCCGCCGCCGGTACTGGCCGATCTACGAGGCCGCGGCCGAGGCCGGGCTGCCGGTCGCCGCGCACACCGGCGGGCTGGAGATGCACCGCGGCGCCGGGTGGCCGTCGTTCTACCTCGAAGAGCACGTGTGGAACGGCAACCTGATGGCCGCGTTCGTCACCGGAATGCTCTGCGAGGGCGTCCTGGACCGGCTGCCGGAGCTGAAGGTGATCTGCGTGGAGGGCGGCATCGCCTGGGCCGCGCCGCTGATGTGGGCGCTGGACGACGCGTGGGAGCGGCTCCGGGGCGACGTGCCGCACCTGGTCAAGCCGCCGTCGGAGTACATCCGCGAGCGGTTCTGGTTCACCACCCAGCCCATCGAGGAGCCTGACGACCCGCGCGACCTCGACAAGGCGCTGGCCCACCTCGGGATGGACGAGCGGATCATGTTCGCCTCCGACTACCCGCACTGGGACTTCGACTCCCCGCGGCACGCGCCGCGCCTGTTCCCCGCCGCGCTGCGCGAAGGCGTCATGGGCGCCAACGCGTGCCGGCTCTACGGTCTGCCGGAGGCCCCATGACCACCGCGGTCGGCACCACCCGCATCGACGCCGAGATCCACTGTGGACCGTCGTCGCTGAACGACCTGCTGCCCTACCTGGAACCGTACTGGCGCGGCTACGTGCTGGAGGGCGGGCTGATGCTGTCCCCGCACCAGGGCGGCGCCTATCCCCCTGCGGCGCCCACCAGCGCCACCCCGGCCGCGCGGGCCGCCGGCCTGACTCCGGCGCACGACGCGGAGTCGGTGCGGTCGACCCTGCTCGACGGGTTGCGGGCCGCGATCCTGGTGTGCACGACGTCGTTCCACTGCAACCGCAACCCCTACTACGAGGCGGCGCTCACCCGCGCGGTCAACGACTGGCTGATCACGGAGTGGCTGAGCAGCGACGACCGGCTGCGCGCCAGCATGGTGGTGCCGACCCTGGACGCCGCGGCCGCCGTCGCCGAGATCGAGCGGATCGGCGACCACCCCGGCATCGTGCAGGTGCTGCTGCCGGTGCGCACGGACGCGCCGTGGGGCAACAAGCGGCACCGGCCGATCCTGCGGGCCGCGGCCGAACGCGGCCTGGTGGTCGGCCTGCACGCGTGGGGCCGGATCGGGAACGCGCCCACCAGCACCGGGTTCACCCACAGCTATCTCGAGGACTACGTGGGCAACTCGCAGCTGCTCGTGCAGGCCCAGCTGACCAGCCTGGTCGCCGAGGGTGTGTTCGCGGAGCTGCCGGACCTGCGGGTCGCCCTGCTGGAGTGCGGGTTCTCCTGGCTGCCCGCGCTGCTGTGGCGGTTCGACAAGGACTGGAAGGGTGTGTGGCGCGAGGTGCCGTGGCTGGGCGCGAAACCGTCGGAGGTGGTGGGGCGGCACATCCGGCTGACCACCGCGCCCGCGCAGCTGCCGCGGGACCCCGGGCAGGTGCGGGAGGTGCTGGACATGGTCGGCGCCGGCTCGATGCTGATGCACGCCAGCGATCACCCGCACGACCACGGCGGCAGCGGGCAGCGGCTTCTCGACGCGCTGACCCCGGCCGAGGCGGAGGCGGTGCTCGCGGGCAACGCGGCGGCCTGGTACGGGATCTGACCGTGTTCGCCGGGTTCACCTGCCAGGACGTGGCGACACCGGCGGGCGGACGGGTCCGGGTCCGCACCGGCGGCAGCGGCCCGCCGGTGCTGCTGCTGCACGGCTACCCGCAGACCTCGGCCATGTGGCACCTGGTCGCGCCCGAGCTGGCCCGCGACCACACGGTCATCGCCGCGGACCTGCCCGGTTACGGGGACAGCGTGGCGCCCGGCGGCGACGTGGCGGCGTTCGGCAAGCGGGCGATGGCGCGCGAGCTGGTCTCGGTGATGGGCCGGCTCGGGTTCCGCCGCTTCGCCGTCGCCGGGCACGACCGGGGCGGGCGCTGCGCCTACCGGCTCGCGCTCGACCACCCGGACGCGGTGACCGCGCTGGCCGTGCTGGACATCCTGCCCACGGCCGACGTGCTGGCCCGCGTGGACGCGGAGTTCGCCAGGTCGGCGTGGCACTGGTTCTTCCTCGCCCAGCCGGGTGACCTGCCGGAACGGCTGATCGCCGCCGACCCGGACGCGTTCTTCCTGCGCGGCGCGGACGGGATCTTCGCCGAGGCGGCACTGCGCGCCTACCGGGCGGCTTACCGGCGGCCGTCGGTCGTGCACGCGATGTGCCAGGACTACCGCGCGGGCGCCACCGTGGACCGGGCCGACGACGAAGCCGACCGGGGCCGGCGGGAGATCACCTGCCCCACGCTGGTGCTGTGGGGCGCGGCCGGACCGCTGGGGAGGACCGATGACGTGCTCGCCGTGTGGCGGCCGTGGGCCCCGCGGGTCACCGGGACGGCGCTGGACTGCGGCCACTACCTCGCCGAGGAGCGTCCCGCCGAGACCGCCGGGGCGCTGCGGAAGTTCCTTTCCGCCACACGACAAGATCCTTGACACCCGATCGCGCCCGGCTCCTAATGGATCCATGGGTTCGGCCGTCCGCAAGGTGACACGACGCTCCTTGTCGCTGGCGAGCCTGGACCTGAATCTCCTGGTGTTCCTGCGGGAGCTGCTGCGCGAGCGCAACGTGACCCGGGCGGCCGAGCGGGTGGGCGTGAGCCAGCCGACGGCCAGCGCGGCGCTGTCCCGGCTGCGCCGCCACTTCGACGACCAGCTGCTGATCCGGTCCCGCGGCTCCTATGTGCTGTCCCCGCTGGCGGCGCAGCTGGCCGGGCAGGTGGAGCCGTTGTGCGCCAGCCTGGAACGGTTGTTCGCCACCACGCCCGGCTTCGACCCGGAGTCCTCGGAGCGCGAGTTCACCCTGCTGATGCCCGACTACGTGCTCGCCGCCTACGGGGAGCAGCTGTCGGCGGCGATGTACGCCGCGGGGCCGAACATCCGGATGCACGTGCGGGTGGTGCGGGAGCGGCTGCCCGCCGACATCCCGGAGACGCTGCGGGTGATCGACGCGATGATCTGCGCCGCGAAGCCCGAGCTGCACGCGCCCGGGATCAACTCGCTGGAGCTGTTCCGGGACCGCTGGGTGTGCGTGGTGTCGGCCGACAACCCGGTCGGCGACCGGCTGGAGCTGTCCGACCTGGAGCGGCTGCCATGGGTGGTGCCGCACCACCCGGACGGCGGTTATCCGGCCACGTCGCCGCTGGGGCCGCTGATGGCGAGGCTGTCCGCGCGTCCCCGGGTGGCGGTGCGGGTGGACAGCTACCAGGCGACGCCGTACTTCATCGCCGGGACCGACCGGATCGCGGTCATGCAGCGGCGGCTGACGCGCTACCTGGCCGGCCGGTCGGACCTGCGGATCCTGGAGTGCCCCGGCGACCCGCCGCCCATCGTGGAGATCATGTGGTGGGACGAGCGCAAGGAACACGACGAGGCGCACCGCTGGCTGCGGCAGGTGGCCCGCCAGGCGGCGCACCAGTCGGACCGCCCGTGAGCGCGCTGCGGCCGGCCGAGCGGCTGGTCTTCTTCTCCGACGCGGTCGTGGCGATCGCGATGACGCTGCTGGTGCTCCCCCTGGCCGACTCGGTGTCCGAGCTGGTGGTCGACGGGCAGCCGGCGGCCGAGGCGATCAGCGGCAACCGCTGGCAGATCGTGAGCTTCCTGCTGAGCTTCGTGGTGATCGCCCGTCAGTGGCTGAGCCACCACCACCTGTTCGAGCAGGTCCGCGCTGTCAACGCGGCCGTGATGTGGCTGAACATCGCGTGGCTGCTGACCGTCGCGGTGCTGCCGTTCCCGAGCGAGCTCACCGGCGCCTACGGCGAGGACGAGTTCGTGGTGCTGTTCTACATCGGCACGGTCCTGGCCAACACACTGTGCCTCACAGCGATGACGCTGGTGGTCCGGCGCACCCCCGGGCTGGCCCGCGACGCCTCGGCGATCGACGGCCGCTGGGTGTTCAACTCGGTGGGCGCCGCCGTCGCCCTGGCGGTGGCGTTCGTGCTGTCCGCGCTCGTGCCCGCCGCCGGTTACTACTCGCTGCTGCTGTTGTTCGTCCCACCTCAGCTGGCCCGCTTCCGCTACCGCTGAGCCTCGTGCTTCCACGCCGCGGCGATGGTCCGCCTCAGGCGGACGGCTGACGCGCCGGGTAGTCGTCGTGCCAGTGCCACCACTCGTAGGGCGGCGTCTGCGGGTAGCCCTCCGGCGAGTCCTCCCACGTCTCCTGCCTGCCCAGCGCCGTGATGTCGAGGTAGCTCCAGGTGCCCCCCATCGCCTCGTCGCCGCGGTTGTTGACGAAGTAGGTGCGGAACACGCGGTCGCCCTCGCGGATGAAGGCGTTGGTGCCGTGGTACTCGGCCACCCCGAAGTCGGTGTCGAAGTCGTCCAGGATGGTGTACCAGGGCATCGTCCAGCCCATCCGCGCCTTGACCCGCGCGATGTCGGGCTGCGGCGCGCGCGAGGCGAACACCAGCGTGGTGTCGCGGGCGTTCAGGTGGGCGGGGTGCGCGACCTGGTCGGCCACCATCGAGCAGCCGACGCAGGCGTGGTCAGGCCAGCCGTGCACGCCGGGCTCGAGGAACGCCCGGTAGACGATCAGCTGACGGCGGCCGTCGAACAGGCCGAGCAGATCCACCGGCCCGTCCGGGCCGTCGAACCGGTAGTCCCGGTCCACTTCGGTCCACGGCATGCGGCGCCGCGCGGCGGCCATCGCGTCCTTCGCGCGGGTCAGCTCCTTCTCCTTGACCAGGAGCTCCTCCCACGCGGCCTGCCACTCCTGTCGCGAGACGATCGGGGGTGTCCTCATCGGTTCTCCACCTTCCACTTCGGATGATCACGCTGTGCCGTCCAGCTGGTCGCGCAGTTTCGCCAGCGGGTTGTCCCAGTCGCGGGCCAGCGCGGCCAGGAACTGTTGCGCCACCTGCATCGGGGCCGTCCGGAGGCGGTAGCGGACCCGCCGCCGCTCCCCCGGCTCGGCCGTGACGAGCCCGGCCTCGGCGAGCAGGGCGAGGTGCTTGGCGACGCCCTGCCGGGTGATCGGCAGGCGGCCGGCGAGGTCGGTCGCCGTGGCCGGGCCCCGCGCGGCCAGCTCGGCCAGGATCGCCCGCCGCGTCGGATCGGCCAGCGCGGCGAAGACCTGCTCGGCGACGGCCTCGGCATCACGCTGCATCGAGGTAGCCGGCCAGTTCGTCCAGTTCCCGCGCCCAGCCCCCGGTGTTGCCGTCGAACGCCTCGCGGTGCGTGTCGTCCGGCAGCTGGGCGAACCCGGTCTCCACGACGGTGAGCCGCGTGCCCTCGCCGTCCGGTTCGAGGGTGAACTCCACGTAGGTCCGGCGCGGGTCGTCGTGGGGGAGGCCGTAGATCCGCCAGGTGAAGCCGAAGACGCGTGGCTCCTCGACCCGCTCGACGCGCAGGTCCTGACGGAAACCGTTGTCCCACTTCAGCTCCCCCGCGCCGCCGGGCCGCAGGTCGATCGACGCCTCCTGGCCGAACCAGGTGCCGAGCCCCTCGGCGGTGGTGAGCGCGGCCCACACCTTCGCGGGCGGGTGACCGAGCTCGACGACGCGCTCGATGCGGTCCGGGAACGCCATGACGCCTCCTGTGTCGCAACTTCTTGGTTGCCACACTATGGCAACCGGGTAGTTGCGTCAACCGCTCCGCTGGATCCCCCGGTTCAGCTGTCCCGGGTAACGGCGCCGGTCACGCCCGGTAGCCTGGCCGGGTGGCAGAGTCCTTCACGCTCGGGTACGTGCCCGGGGTGACACCCGGCAAGTGGGTGCGGATCTGGGCGGAGCGCAGCCCCGCCGTCCCGCTGGAGCTGGTGCAGGTCACCGCCGCGAAGGCGGCCGGACGGGTCCGCGACCGCGAGCTCGACGCGGTGCTGCTGCGCCTGCCGACCGACCGCGACGGCCTGCACGCCATCCCCCTCTACACCGAGACGACGGTCGTGGTCGTGCCGAAGGACCACCTGATCGCCGCGGCGGACGAGATCACCGCCGACGACCTCGCCGACGAGCTGGTGCTGCACCCGCTCGACGACACCCTGGACTGGGCGCACCCGCCCGGCAAGCCGGCGCTCGAACGCCCCGCCACCACCGGCGACGCGATCGAACTCGTCGCGGCCGGTGTCGGGGTGCTGGTGGTGCCGCAGTCGCTCGCCCGGTTGCACCACCGGCGGGACTTGACATACCGGCCGGTCACCGGCGTCCCCCAGTCGCGGGTCGCGCTGTCCTGGCTGGAGGACGAGACGACCGAGGAGATGGAGCTGTTCATCGGCATCGTCCGCGGCCGCACGGTCAACAGCACCCGCGGACGGCCGCCGGCGCCGAAGCAGTCGAAGGCGAAGCGCCCCGCGGAGGAGCGCAAGCCGGCGCCGCGCCGGAACCAGCCCCGCCGCCCCACCAAGCGCGGCAAGCCCAAGCGGCGGTGATACTGGCACATGGCCTACGACCACGAACTCGCCGACCGCGTCCGGGAACAGTTGTCCGGTGTGGACGGTGTGCGGGAGAAGCGGATGTTCGGCGGGCTGGCGTTCCTCGTCCACGGCAACATGGCCGTCGCGGCCAGTTCGGAAGGCGGCCTGCTGGTGCGCGTCGAGCCGGACGAAGGTGAGCGCCTCCTCGGCGAGGGCGTCCAGCCGATGGTGATGCGCGGCCGCGAGATGCGCGGATGGCTCCGGGTGGACGCCGCGGTCGTCCGGACCGCGGCGCGGCTCCGCGAGTGGGTGACGCGGGGCGTGTCCTACGCCGGTGCGCTTCCCGCCAAGGACTGAATCACCGCGGCGCACTCCCCACCAACGACTCGACCAGCCCCGCCACCTCCGCCGGCGCCGAATGGTTCAGCGCGTGCGCATGCCCCGGAACCTCCGCGTACCGGCCGGCGGGCAGCCGCGCCGCCATCTCCTGTGCCCACGCCCGGGACGCGATCGGGTCCCGGCTGCCGCGCACGACCACCGCGGGGGTGGTCAGGTGCGGCAGCTTCACCTCGACGGGGTCGTCTTGCAGGTGCCGGGCGGTGGCAAGCAGCCGCCGGGGCCCGCACACCAGGTAGTCCCACGCGAGCACCACCAGCAGCGACGGCCGTTCCCGCGGCGCGTCGGCCACGAGCCGGCCGAGCTGGCGCACCAGCGACGGCGCCGTCCGGTCGGTGCTCGGGCCGATCAGCACCACCGGGCCGAGCAGCTCCGGCGCGTGCACGGCCAGGTCCACGACGATCTGGCAGCCCGCCGAGTTCGCTACCAGCACCGAGCCGCCCCGCCCGGTCTCCCGCAGCCACTCCGCCAGCGCCGTCGACAACCCGCGCACGTCCAGCGCCCGGCGTGGCCCCGGCGTGCGGCCGAAACCCGGCAGGTCCGGCGCGCTCACCCGCAGCCGCTCCCCCAGCGTGCGCGCCAGCGGGCGGAAGTACCGGTGCGAGCAGCCCAGCCCGTGCACGCACACCACCTCCGGCGCGCCCGCCGGCCCGGTCACCTCGGCGTGCATCCGGGTGCCTGCCGCCCCGGTGAACTGGTGCGTGATCACCGGGAACGGGTACCGCGGCCCGCAGCTCCGAAACTGTCGGTGCCGCGTGAGACGCTCCGCGGGTGGACATCGTCTTCGACGCGGAGCTCTGGGTGTGGGACGCGCGGCGCGCCGACACCTGGACGTTCGTGAGCCTGCCCGCCGACGCCTCGGACGAGATCAGCGACCTCACCGAGGGCAGCCGCCCGGGCTTCGGGTCCGTGCGGGTGCGCGCCCGGGTCGGCGCGACCACGTGGACGACCTCGGTCTTCCCGGACAAGGCGCGCGGCTGCTACGTGCTGCCGGTCAAACGCGCCGTCCGGGAAGCCGAGGACCTGCACCCGGGCGGCACCACGGCCGTCACCCTCGAAGTACTCACGAGGCCGGCGTGAACTTCTCCCGGTGGATCCGCCGCGGCGACATGCGCCGCCGTTTGAACGCCTTCACCCCGGCCTCGACCATCGCCGGCGGGCCGCACAGCCAGCCGGACCAGCCGCGTCCACTGGGGACGTCCTCGACGAACGCGTCGGTCGGGAAACCGCCCCGGTACGCCGGATCCGGCTCGTCCGACAGCACCGGCACGAACCGGAAACCCGGGTGCTCCTCCGCGATCTCGGCGAACCGGCCGAGGTCGTACAGGTCCGCCGCGCCGCGCACCCCGTGGTACAGCAGCACTTCGCGCGACGGGTGCCGGGCCAGCGCGGTGCGGGCGATGCCGACCAGCGGCGCCAGCCCGGTTCCGCCGCCGATGAGCACCATCGGGCCGCCGTCGTCCTCGTCCGGCGGCGGCAGGTGGAAGTCGCCGAGCGGCCCGGTCGCCTCGACCCGGTCGCCGGCGGCGAGCCCGTCGAAGAGCCAGCCGTCGGTGGCGATCCCGCCGGGCACGCGCCGGACGTGCAGCTCCAGCACCTTGTCCTCGTCGGCCGTGTTGGCCAGCGAGTACTGCCGCCGCGCGCCGGAGCCGGGCACGACCAGCTCGACGTACTGCCCGGCCTCGAACGCCAGCGGCTCGGCCAGGCCCAGCAGCACCCGGCGGGTGTCGCGCGCGATGTCGGCGACCTCCAGCACGGTGGCCGTCAGGTCCCGCAGCGGGTGCGTGACGCGCCCGGCGTCGGCGGTGCTGCGCACCTCCGTGTCGGCGAGCGGACGGGCCTGGCAGGCGAGCGCCAGTCCGGACGCGCGTTCCTCGGCGCTGAGGGTGTCCTCCGGCGCGGCGCCGTGGTCGACCTCGCCGGAGAGCACCTGGAGCTTGCAGGTGCCGCAGGTGCCCTGGTTGCACGAGTTGGGCATCCACACCCCGCCGCGCAGGAACGCCTCGAGCAGGGTCTGGCCGGGCTCGCAGTCGACCCGCCTGCCCCCGACGCTGACCGCGAACGTCACCTCACACCTCCCAGGTGACGTGCAGCGAGGTGGGGCCGCGGAAGCCCCAGCCCCAGAACTCGACGCCCTCGCGGGTGTCGCGCTCCAGGTTCGGGATGGCCTCGAACAGCTCCTCCAGCGCGATCCGCATGACGTGGTTGGCGAAGTAGATGCCCGCGCACGCGTGGTTGCCCGCGCCGAAGGCGAGGTGCGGCAGCGGCGGGCGGTGCAGGTCGTACTGCGAGGGCGCCTCGTACTTGCCGGTGTCGTGGTTGGCCGAGCCGTAGGAGAGCATCACCGGGGTGCCGGCGGGCAGGTCGACCCCGGCGATGGTCACCGGTTTGGTGGAGATGCGGGCGGTGGCCGACCAGATCGGCGAGGTCCACCGCAGGCCCTCGGCGATCGCCCGCGGGATCAGCGTGGGGTCGTCGACGACCTCTTCCAGCTGCTCGGGCCTGCTGAACAGGCCGACCAGGGTGGAGGCCATGCCGTGGCCGGGTTCCTGCATCGCGCCGAGCAGGTACACGTAGATCGTCGGGTAGATGTACTCGCGGTCGCGGGTCTGGCCGGGCGGCATGCCGTCGTGCAGCCAGTGCGAGATGGCGCTGTCGTCGGGGTGCTCGATCCACTTGTCGATCAGCGGGTCGACGACGGCGCGGATCTCGGCCTTGGCCTGGTCGCCCTCGGCGAAGCCCTCGGGGTTGGCGAACTCGCCGTTCTCGTCGACGGCGGCGTTGGTGAAGGAGCGGTTCAGCTTGGCGAACCACTCGCGCAGCTTGTCCGAGTCGACCTCCTGCAGGCCGAGCAGGTCGCCGAGCGAGCGGACGCTGACCGGCTCGCAGTACTGCGCCACCAGTTCGGCGTGCCCGTCGTTTTCGAACCGCTCCAGGTAGCGGCGCGCGATGGGCCGCACCAGGTCGTCGATCCAGCGGTCCACCTCGGCGGGCTGGAGGGCGGGCTCGACCATGGAGCGCAGGTCGGCGTGGATGTCGCCGTTGACGCCGATGATCGCCGGGTGCCCGAAGGTGCGGCCGCCGGCCGGGGTGATGACGGCCTCGAAGTCCGGGCTGGTCGCGACTTCGCGGCAGACCTCGGCGGTCGAGGCGACGTAGGACCCCAGCACCGGCACGAAGGCCAGCGGCGCCTCCGCGCGCAGCCGCTCGTACACCTCGTACGGGTTGCGCTCGAGCTGCGTCATGGTGACCTCGTCGAGCCAGGCGAGATCGGGCCGTTCGGTCGTCGTCATCGCGGTGTCCTCCCACGTCGTTGTCCGGGATGACACGGGAGGCTAGGCAGCGCTGACCTGCGGCGCGACACGCTTCGCGCGGTCTCGGCACGGATCGCGCGGCCAGTTCGCGGCGGGTGTCTCTGGTAACCTCCTGCGCATGCCCGCACGGCGTAGTGCGCCGCCCCGGGACTGGCACCAGGCGTCCCGGAAGGTGGCGGAGGCGTATTTCCCGCACGAGCTGCAGCCGCTCGGCGGCGGCCGCGATCCGCGCCTGACGCTGCGCACGCTCGACCTCGGGCCGGTGCTGGTTGGGCACGTCGGGTGGGGCGCCGACGTGCGGGTCGCGTGCGACTACCCCGGCGCCTACGAGATCAACATGCCGCTGACCGGGCACCTGGAGAGCCGCGGCAGGCACGGGCCGGTGGTGTCGGTGTCCGGGCAGGCGACGGTGTTCCGGGCCGACACGCCCTCGCTGATCAGCCACTGGGACGCCACCTGCACGGTGCTGGGCGTGAAGTTCGACAGCGCGTGGCTGGACCGCGAGGCCGAGCGGGTGCTCGGCGGCGACCGCGTCACGCTGCGCGGCGAGCTGCCGGACCAGCTCGACCTGGCCGCCGGGCAGGGGCGCGCGTGGCGTCAGCTGGTCGGCAGCCTGGCGGCGAACCTGCACGAGCCCGGCCTCCTGGGCGACGTCGTGCGCGACCAGCTGGCCGGCGCGCTGGCGGCGAGTTTCCTGCTGGCCGGGTGCCCGGAGGCCGGTGCCGGCCCGGCCCCGCGCCCGCGGGCGATCAACCGGGTCCTGGATCAGCTGCACGACGACCCGGGCCGTCCTTGGACGGCGGGCGACATGGCCGAGGTCGCGGGCACCAGCGTCCGCCGCCTGCAGGAGGGCTTCCGGCAGTGGGTGGGCTGCAGCCCGACCGAGTACCTGCTCGGAATCCGCCTGCAACGCGCCGACGCGGACCTGGCCTCGTCGGGATGCACCGTCAGCGAGGTCGCGGCACGCTGGGGCTTCTCCAGCGCCAGCCGGTTCGCGGCCGCCTACCGCCGCCGGTACGGCGTGCCGCCCGCGCGAGCGCACCGCTGAAACCCGCGACTGAATGCGCTTTCCGCGGCCGTGGTGCGCGCGAGGAGCGAGGCCGGGAGGTCACCCGCTGACCGTCGTCAGTGGACGGTGGCGAGGACGAGGTAGCGGTCCTCGCCGTCGTCGATGTCGTCCAGGCGCCAGCCCGCCGCGGTGAGAGCGGCTCGGATGTTCGGCTCGGCGCGGAGGTCGTCCGGGGTCAGCTCCCGGCCCTGCCGCCGTGCCAGCGCGGCTCGCCCGACGGGGTGGAACAACGCGAGGCGCCCGCCCGGCCGGCAGACGCGGGCGAGTTCGCGCAGGCCGGCGACCGGGTCGGGCAGGTGCGAGACCAGCCCGGCGGCGAAGACGGCGTCCAGAGCGCCGGTCCTGAACGGCAGGTGCAGAGCGTCGCCGAGGAGCAGCGCCGCCACGCGGTGACGACCGCGGGCGGCCGCCTCGGCGAGCATCTCGGGCGTCACATCGACCCCTAGAACCGTGCCCCCGGGGCCGACGGCGTCCCGCAACTCCGGCAGGGCGCGCCCGGTGCCACACGCGATGTCGGCGACCACCCCACCGGCCGGCGGAGCCAGATCCGCGACTGCCCGACGGTAGCGGGGCCCGTCGTCGGGGAACTTCAACTCCCAGGTAGCCGCGCGGGGCCCGAAAAAAGCCCGCGTCGCGGCGAGACCGGTCGGTGGCACGCTCATGGGGAAAGCTTAGGCGCCGGCATCGGACACCGGACGGATCTCGCCCCTGCCCGTCGGGGCCACCGGCCCAAGCGGAGGAACGACCGCTCCGCCTGCTCGGCCAGCGCAACCACCACCCGCGGCGACTCAACCACCGGCCGCCCCCGGCAGAGCCCGACAGCCGCTGCCGGACGGGACAGCCGCACCACTCAAGACCCCGTCTCCACCGCCGCCACGCGCAGCGCCTCCACCACTCGCCGGGCGGCCTCCGGCTGCGGTCCCGGCAGGCGGGCCACCTGCAGGCGGCGCTGTTCGGCCGGGCCGCCGTGCACGGGCAGCACCCGCACGCCCGCGGGGGCCACCGGGGCGAGTGAGGCCGGCGCCGTCGTGATGCCGCATCCCGCCGAGACCAGTTGCAGCTTCGCCAGCCAATCCCGCGCCGTGTGGGCGATTTCCGGGCGCTCATCCAGTCCCGGCCACACCCCCATCACCCGGTCGTCGCCCGTGCCCGCGATCCACCGCTGCCCGTGCAGGTCCGCGATGTCCACGAACTCCCCGCGCGCCAGCGGGTGCGCCGCGGGCACGGCGACGCACAGGCCGCGCTCGACGAGCGTACGCACCACCAGCGCGGGGGTTTCGCTGTCCGGCGGGCGGAACGGCGGCGCGGCCGCGATCACCGCCAGGTCCAGCGTCCCGGCGCGCAGCGCCCGCACCAGCGCCGGTGTGCTGCCCTCCCGGGACACCACACTGATCGCCGGGTGCGTCTCCCGCAACGCGGCCAGCGCCCGCGGCACCAGCCCGGCCCCGGCGCTGGCGAACCACCCCAGCCGCACCACGGCGTGCTCGTCCGGCAACCCGGCCAGCTCGCGTGCGGTGGCGTCGATCTGGTCGATGACGCTTGCCGCGCGGCGCACCACCACCCGCCCGGCCGGGGTGAGCCGCACGCCGTCGTGCCGCCGTTCCAGCAGCGGCGCCCCGGCGACGCGTTCGAGTGCCGCGATCTGCCGGGAGACCGCGGACTGGGTGTAGCCGAGCGCGGCCGCCGCGGCGGTGAGCGTCCCCCGCTCGGCCACCTCGCGGAAGACCCGCAGCGCGGTGAGCGACGCATCGGTGAAGGCCATGACGAACAGGAATACCCCTGGTGAGTTTCTTTCGCTACCCGGATGGCCCCGGCGGCCATAGCGTCGAGATCATGAGCAGAGTCGCGGTAGTCACCGGAGCCACCCAGGGGCTCGGCCTCGCCCTGGCCGAAGGTCTCGCCCATCGTCTGTCCACAGCGGACACCGTGTACCTGACCGGACGGGACGCCGACCGGGTCCGGCAGGCCGTGGACGCCGTGCCGGCCGGCGGGGCGCGCGTCCGCGGCGAGATCTTCGACGTGGGTGAACCGGACGCCGCCGCTCGTTTCGCGGATCTGGTGCGGGAGCGCCACGACGGGGTCGACATCGTGTTCGGCAACGCCGTGATGCGCGTGGGCCCCGACGACGACCCGCGCGCGATCATCCGCCCCTACACGGAGGTGAACAACTTCGGCACCACCCGGTTGCTGCGGGCGTTCGCGCCGCTGGTGCGCGACCACGGCAACCTGGTGGTGGTCGCCAGTTCGCTGGGCACGCTGCACCACCTCGCCCCGGTGCTGCACCGCCGCTTCGACGGCCTGACCACGCTCGACGAGGTGGACGAGCAGGTCGCCGCGTGGCGGGACGCGGTCGAGGACGGCAGCGCCCGCGCCGGCGCGTGGCCGGGTTTCGTGAACATCCCGTCGAAGATCGCGCAGGTCGCAGCCGTGCGTGCCCTCGCCGCACAACGCCGGGACACCGATCTCGCCCGCGGGATCCTGCTGGCCGCGGTGTGCCCGGGGATGATCAACACCCCGACATCCGCACTGTGGTGGGACGTCCGCGACGCCCCTTCACCCGCCCAGGCCGCGACGGCACTGCTGGACCTCGTGCTGGAGCCGGTGAAGCCCGAGCACTACGGCGAACTCGTGCGGTTCGGGCAGGTGGTGCCGTTCAAGCCGGAAACTGCCGGGGCGCGTCCGTAGAGTTGCGAGGGCCCGCTGTTCCGTCCTGACGGCCCGGTCCGCACCAGCACCCGCGTCACCGGTGGCCACCGCGCGAAACCATCTCGCGGAAGCCGGCCGACGGCCTGCACATGCCCGGCCCCCCGCCGCGCGCGGCGACCTACGCCGGACCGGCCCGCTGCACCACCGACGCGGAACCGGCCCCGGCGGTCGCCGTTCAGTAGCGGTACGCCGTCGCCTTGCCGGTGGCGAACGAGAACACGATGTAGCCGCCCTGGAAGTCGCTGCGCCGGCCGCCCGCGACGCCGTACTCGTCGCTCGTCGGGTAGCCCAGCCAGGACGTCTCCCAGCCCAGGGAGGCCCAGTGCGAGCGGATCACGCCGTAGATCGCGTGCGCGCCGGTGGCCGGCGACCAGTAGACGGAACCACCGCCGCTGCCGTTGAAGTGGTTGTACCGCCCCACGCCGTCGGGCGTGACCAGTTCGTTCGTCGTCGGGTAGCCGAGCGGGCCCGCTTCCCAGCCGAGCGCGCTCCACCGCGCCCGGATGGCGCCGTAGATCGCGCGGGCGCCGGTGCCCGGCGTCCAGTAGATCGAGCCGCCGCCGCTGCCGTTGAAGTGGTTGTACCGGCCGACCCCGTCGGGCGTGGCGCGCTCGTCGGTCGTCGGGTAGGCCAGCGGGCTGGTTTCCCACCCCAGCGCCGACCAGGTGTCGCGGATCGCGCCCTGGATCGCCTGCGCGCCGGTGCCCGAAGTCCAGTAGATCGACGCGTTCCCGGTGAAGTGGTTGTAGCGGCCAACGCCGTCCGGCGTCACCTTCTGGTCCGTGCGCGGATATCCGAGCCCGGTCTCCCAGCCGCGCGCGGCCCACTTGTCGCGGATCGGCCCGTGGATGCCGCGGGCGCCGGTGTCCGGGGTGAAGTAGATCGAGGCGTTCTCGCTGAAGTGGTTGTACCGGCCCACACCGTCAGGCGTGCCGCGCTCGTCGGTCGTCGGGTAGCCGAACAGCGACGGCCCGCCCACTGCGGTGAACGTGCCGTGGATGGCGCCGCGCACCCAGTAGGCGCCCAGGTCCGAGCGCCACGCGATCGTCGACCCGCCGGCGCCGAACGTCGTCGCCCGGCCGCCGCCCGGCCAGTCCGCCTCCACCGCGTACACCGGGCCCGCCGCGGCCGTGCCGACCGCGACCCACTTCTGGTGCACCGGGCTGGACCGCCAGTCCCCGGCCAGTTCCGTGGCGCGGGTGCGCAGCGCGGGCAGCTGGGCGTACCCCGCGTCGCCGGGGCACTCCGTCGCGCCGACGTCCCGGTGGCCGAATACGGTCGGCAGCGTCACCTCGGTACCCGCCGGGTACTTGGACGTGCCGCCGCCCCGGCTGACCAGCGTGGTGGACCCGGACGGGTCGGTGTAGCCGTTGCCCAGCTTCCACGCGGTCATGCGCGCCACCGCGTCCAGCGTCGCCTCGGTCGGCGCGACCGTGCCGTAAGTGCCGAGCATCGAGATGCCGAACGTGGAGGTGTTGAACCCGCCCGCGTGCGCGCCGATCGTGGGCAGGTTCAGCCCGCCCGCGCGGCCCTCGAACACGGTGCCGCACTTGTCCACCAAGGCGTTGTAGCCGATGTCGCCCCAGCCGTTGGTGACCGCGTGGTAGTAGTAGATGCCGCGCACGAGTTCGGCCGACTGGTCGCAGGTGTAGTCGTTGCTGTTGTCGGTGTGGTGCAGCGTCACCGCCTTGACGGTGGGCGCGTACTCCGGCGTCCAGGTCATCAGCGATTCGTCGGCGCCCCACTGCGCCCTGGTCACGACGGCGGGCATCGACGGCACGCCCGTCGCCTGCGCGACCATCGCGTCGGCCGGGGACGTTCCGGGGTCGACCAGCACGGCGGACAGCTCGGCGGTCACCGGGGCGCCGCCGCGTTCAGCGCGCACCTGCAGCCGGTCGGCCGGGCCGGTCCAGATCGGCTCGGTGGTGGACGGCGCGGGCGCGCCGTCCCGGCCGGAGTCCTGGCGGTCGACCGCGCGCCAGTCGCTCCACCCGCCCGCCGCGGACCGCCACCGCACCGACACCGTGTCCGGCGCCGCGCCCCGCCAGGTGAGCCCGGCCAGCGAAAACTCCTCCCGCGCAGGCACTTCCCGGGCGCCCAGCGCCACCTCGGGCACGGTCGCGAGCGCGACCGTGGTCGCCTTCGGCTCGACCGGCCTGGCAGCGGGCTGCGCCGCGGCGGGCACGGACAGCACGGCGACGGCAGCCGTCAGCACGCACAACAGAGATCCCCAGTGACGAGGGCGCACGCGAACTCCTTGGTGAAGGCACCCAACACAAACGGGAGGAGCCTACGTGACGAAACGGATCACCGGGACACCAAGATCGGAGAATCTTTCACACCGGATTCCGGTTCGGGTGGTTGGGAAATTCCCGCCGCCGTCAGTCCACAGTAGACACCCAAACTGGCCCCCGGCGCCCCGCTCACGGCTCCCCTATCCTGACCCGGGTGCAGCCTGCCTGGGGAGGCTTTCATGCGCACTGTCCTGCTGACCTTCGTCCTCGTGATCGCCGGGCTCGGGGCCCCGGCCGCGCCGTCCGCGGCCCCGCGTCCGGTGCCGGTGATCTACGACAGCGACCTCGACGTCGACGACGCCTCGACACTGGCCTACCTGTGCGTGCAGCACCAGGAGCGCCGCATCGACCTCCGCGCCGTCACGATCACCAACAACGGGTTCGGCACGCCGGGCCGGGCGCGGCAGCACGCGCACAGCGTTCTGCGGCAGTGCGGGCTGCCGGACGTGCCGGTGGCCGACGGCTCCGGCACCGGCGTGCACCCCGCGCCCGCGGCGACGGTGCGGGACATGGAAACCGTCCTCACCGACGCGCTCGGCGACGCCGGGCAGACCCCGCCACCCGCGAAACTCACCGCGGCACACCTGATCCGCAAGACCCTGGCGACCACGACCACCAAGGTGACCGTGCTGGCGACCGGTCCGCTGTCCAACCTCGCGACGGCCCTGCCCGCGGGCAGCCCGCTGATCCGGCAGGTGCGGGACGTGCACGTGATGGGCGGCGCGGTGCACGTCGGCGGGAACCTGTTCGGCGAGGCGCTGCCGGGCTTCGACAACAGCCAGGAGCTCAACATCTGGCTCGACCCGCCGGCCGCGCGGGAGGTGTTCCGCGCGCTGCCGGTGACCCTGACCCCGTTGGACGCCACCGACTCCGTGCCGATCACGCAGGCCTACGTGGACCGGATCGGCGCCGAGGGCACCACGGTCAGCGCGCGCGTCGTGCACGCGATCATGACGCACCCGATCATGCGCGACGGCATCGCGCTCGGGTGGTTCTTCTGGTGGGACGCGCTCGCCGCGGTGTTCGCCTTCGGCGACGACGGCGTGGTCACCGAGGTGGCGCGCGTCCGCCTGGTGGTGATCCAGGACGGGCCTTCGTCCGGGCGCACGGCGCCGGACCCGCGTGGCGACCCGGTGACGGTCGCGCTGGGCGCGGACGGCGGCCGGTTCGAGCAGGTGTTCCTGGACGGGCTCAACGGTCGCAGGTGAGTGGTATGAACAATCACCCGAAGGGGCGGGAATCATTTCCGGGCTCCCGGCCCCGCAATTCCGGCACCCGCGTCCACCTGCGGAAACCGGCTCGTCGAGGATAGGCTCACCTAGGCCGTGTCTGACAATGTCTTTGTCCAGGTGATGACGTCGTGGATGAGGATGGCGGCGCGGTAGAGCGTGGCCAACTTGTCGTAGCGGG
>NZ_JBEXTX010000123.1:0-22203 GCF_040614175.1 Amycolatopsis sp. NPDC006131 | reverse complement strand
CTCGACGGTGCGCCCGTCGCCCGAGCGCAGCACCAGGCGGCCCTGCTCGTCGCGCTCGACGGCCTCGGTGCGGAACCCGGAGACGACCTGCACCAGCCCGGCGTCCACGGCCTCCTTGGCGCGGAGCCCGAGCGCGCCGCGCGCGGGCAGCTGGTCGGCCTCGCCGCCGCCGAAGGTGTTGCCCACCGAGCCGCGGCGCAGGATCCAGGTGACCCGCGTCCCCTCCACGGCGGTGAGCGCGACCAGCGCCGTCAACGCGGAGTGCCCGCTGCCCGCGACCGCGACGTGCCTGCCGGCGAACCGGGCGCGCACGGCCGCGTCCCGGAGATCGGGCACCTGGTAGGTGATCCGGTCCGCCGCTGCCCGCTCGCCCAAGGCTGGGAGACCGTCGCCGCCCAGCGGGTTCGGGTTGGTCCACGTGCCCGAGGCGTCGATCACCGCGCGCGCGGCGATCAGCTCCTCGCGGCCGTCGGCGTGCCGGACGTGCACCGTCAGCGGCTCGGTGTCCCGCCCGTGATCCACGACGCGGTCCCGGCCACGACGCGCCACACCCACCACCTCGGCGCCGAACCGGACGCGCTCACCGAGGGCGGCGGCCAACGGTGCCAGGTAACGCGCCACCCACTCCTGCCCCGTCGGGTAGTCCTCGGCGGCGGGGCGTTCCCACCCGGTGGCCTCCAGCAGCCGGCCTGCCGCCGGGTCCACCAGCTCCGACCACTGCGAGAACAACCGCACGTGGTTCCACTGCGCCACCGACGCCCCCGCCTGCGCCCCGCGCTCCAGCACCAGCGGCTCCAAGCCCTGCTCCAGCACCTCGGACGCGGCCGCGAGCCCGATCGGCCCGGCCCCCACCACCACGACGGGTAGCTCACTCATCCCGGCTCCTTCCATCGATCCAACTCGATTGACTTGGCCAGACTGTATCGACTGACATCGATAGAGACAACCATCGATTCGAATCGATATACTCGCGGGCATGACGACCACCGTCGCGCCCCAGGCCCAGGTCCTCGCGGATGGCGAAGCCGCCACCTATGCCGACTGGTTCGCCTGCCTGGCCGAACCGACGCGGGTGCGGCTGCTGCACGCCGTGGCCACCGCGCCCCGGGGGATCACCGTCGGCGCGCTGACCGAGCTGCTCGGGATCAGCCAGTCGACGTGCTCTCACCACGTGCGCAAACTCGCCGACGTCGGGTTCGTGCAGGTCCGCAAGGAGCGCACTGCCACCATCGTCACGGTGAATGCGGCCTGCTGCGCCGGCCTCCCGCAGGCCGCCGACGCGGTCATGGGGCTGCTCGCCCCGCGGCCCTGCTGCCCGGAAGACGTGCCCGCCGACGTCACCGTCCGCGCGCTGCGCGACGAGGACTGGGCCGCGGTCCGCCGCATCTACGGCGAAGGCATGGACACCGGCATCGCGACCTTCGAGACCACCGTCCCCAGCCGCGCCACCCTCGACGCGAAGTGGATCGACGGGCAGCGGTGGGTCGCCGAGATCGACGGCACCGTGGTCGGCTGGGCCGCCGCCACCCCGGTGTCCACCCGCGAGTGCTACTCCGGCGTCGCCGAAACCTCGATCTACGTCGCCGACGGCCACCGCGGCCGCGGCATCGGCAAAGCCCTCATCCGCCAGCAAGTCATCGCCCTCGACGAGGCCGGCTACTGGACCCTGCAAACCTCCATCTTCACCGACAACCGCGCCAGCCTTGCCCTGCACCACTCCGCCGGCTACCGCACCATCGGCATCCGCGAACGCATCGCCCAGCGCGACGGCACCTGGCACGACACCGTCCTCCTCGAACGCCGCAACAACATCAGCTGACAGCCGGCCGCTGAGGATGAGCAACACGTTCGACTACGCGAAAGCGCGCGGCACTCTGCGGTGCTGCAGCTGGCACACGACCGGTGGCGGGACGTGTTCAGTCAGCTGGACGGGATGAAGTTCGACGACCTCAACGGGCGCGAGGAGGTCGCGCACATCATCCGGGGCCCCGCAGTCGAATTCCTGATGTGGGCGCGGGGGCTGGACGACTTCTGCCGCGGTATGCCTGAGAGGAGAAACGGCAACCTGACCCCGACCCAGCCGTACCTCGCCGGATACGAAGCAGGACGATCACAGGTCGAGGGCCTCGTCGACGGTGCCCGGTACGCCACCAACCGCGAGGTCCACCAGCTACTCGCACTCATGGAACCGGAGGGCGCGATGAGGTTCCCGATGTCGTTCCCGCTGGCGTTCGACCACTTTGGCGGCGTGCAGTGGCTTCACGAGGCACACCTTCCAGCCGTGGACGACGAGCGACCTGGGCAGCTCCAGCTCCGCCAGGCGTACGTCGACCACCTCGCAGGACAGAAGGTCGGCCCCACTCTCGATGATCTACGCGCCTGGTTCGAGGGCCTACTCACCTGATGGCTGTGGTGTGAGCCGTGTGCTGATGTGTCCTCGTGCGCACCGTTGTTCCCCGCGATCTAGTTGAGCATGGCGATCGAAGTTCTGGTCCTGGGCCAGCCGTGGATGGCGAAGGGTTGTCTGGTGCGGTAGGCGTGGATGCCGGCGGCGGGGTAGTCGATCAGGTCGGTGGGGAGGTTGTCGAGGGGGAACCATCCGATGGCGGAGCATTTGTCGGGTTCGCGGTTGACTGGTGTTCCGGCCCATCGGGTGGCGAGGAAGAACAGCCCGAGGCGGGGTTCGACGCCTGATCCGTTGACGTGGAGGGTGTGGAGGTGCTGGAGGTCGTCGGGGTGTATGAGGACGCCGATTTCTTCTTCGGCTTCTCGTGCTGCGGCGTGGAGGACGGATTCGCCGGCGTCGAGTTTGCCGGAGGGGAGGTGCCAGCGGCCGTTGAAGGTGGGGTTGGTGTCGCGGCGGCGGGTGAGCAGGAGGTTGCCGTTGTCGACGAGGAGGATGTGTACGTCGATGAGGTGTCGGTCGGCCACGCGGTGAGGCTACGCGGTGGCTTGTTCCGGTCGTTGGAGGCGGGCCAGTGGGGTCAGCTTTTGGGTGATGGCCTCGACGAGCTGGTCGGTCGACGTGTGGGTGGTGTCGAGTGTGAGCACGGCCTGGCCGTGCGCTTTGAGGAAGGTGATCGCGTCGCGGTAGAGCGCTGCCTCGGTACGGCTTGAGGTGATGTCGGTGTGGAAGCGGCTGTGCGCGCCGCGGCGGCGGATGCGTGCTGCGGCGACGGCGGGGTCGGCGGTCAGGATGATCGTGAGGTCGGGTCGGTCGGCTACGGCGTTGAGGGTGTGGATGAAGGCGGGTGGCACGTCGTCCATGGTTTGCAGGACGTAGGAGGAGGCGACGTAACGGTCGCAGAGCACGATGCGGCCAGCGTGGAGTTGGGGCCGGATTTCGGTGCGGAGCTGGTGGTAGCGGTCGGCGGCGACGAGGCAGGCGAGCTCGTAGCCGCGGTAGGTGTCGGTTCCGTGCCGGGCGATCTCGCCGAGCTGGGCGCGGGAGGGTTGGGTGGTGGCGTGCGCGCGGTAGCCGTCACGCGTGAGGCGCTCGGTGAGGGCTCGGGTGAGGGTAGTTTTGCCGGTTCCGGCGGGTCCGTCGATGGCGACGAAAAGGTCCTGGTGGTGGGTCATGCGGCTTTCCGGGCGTGTTGTTCGCGGGCGAGCGCGACGAGGTGGGTGCGGATGTAGTCGATGGGGGCGTCGGCGAGGGGGAGGTTGACGGAGAAGTTGAACTCGTCGCGTTCGCGGAGGGTGTCGTCCAGGCCGGCGTCGGTGAGGTCGACGTGGCTGTAGTTGAGCAGCTGGTCGGGGGTGTAGCGGCCGGTGGCGAGCAAGCGGTGCCAGTCCGGGGTGCCGGGATACGGGCGGTATTCGAAGGTGGAGGCGCGAAAGGTGCCGGGCAGGTTGTCGGTGAGGTCCCACAGGTCGTGCACGAGCCGGACGGTGCTGTCGATCTCGTCGCGGGTCTCGGTGGGGAAGCCGAGGATGAAGTAGCCCTTGACGTTGATGCCGCGTTCGGTGAGCCGGCGGGTCACGGTGCGCGCCATGGCGGGGTCGATGCGCTTGTCGATGCGGTCGAGCATCCGCTGGCTGCCGGACTCGATACCCAGGGCGACTTCGCGTAAACCGTTGCGTGCCAGGAGGTCGAGGGAGGTGTCGGTGGCGCGGTGCAGGACGTTGATCCGGCCGGTGGCGTCCCAGACGGCCCAGTCGCCGACCCGGTCGGTGCGGAAGGCGGCCATCATCTCGTCGATGACGCGGCGGGCGCCGAGGAAGAGGTCGTCGACGAACCGGAACGCGGTCACTCCGTCGCCGCGGAGTTGGTGCATTTCGGCGAGGATGTTGTGCGGGTCGCGGGTGCGGATGGTGACGTCGGGGTTGGCGGAGACGGCGGCGCCGCAGAAGGAGCAGTTGTAGGGGCAGCCGCGCGCGCCGACCATGTTCGCCTCCAGTCGCCCGTGATCGTGGTGCGGATCTTGGGTGAGGTAGCGGCGGTCGACGAAGGGCAACGCGTTGATATCCGGCGCCAGGTGTCCGGTGTCCTTACCGGCTCCTCGAGCCACGGCGTCGGTAGCCGGGTCGAGCCAGAGGACGCCGGGTAGGTGTGCGCGGCGGTGGTGGTTGTCGAGGAGTTCGGCGACGCGGGTTTCGGCTTCCCCGAGGACCAGCGCGGTGCAGCGGGCCATCCGCGGATCGGTGAGGATCTCGGTGGGCATGGCTTTGGCGTGGTGGCCGCCGAGCAGGATCTTGATCTCGGGGTGCAGGCCGGCGGCGATGCGGGCGCTGAGCTGGTAGGTGGGGGCGAGCAGGTTGAACCCCGCCCAGCGGGGCGCGAGGTCGTTGACGAGCCGGATGGTGGTGTCGATCCCGAGGCCGTGGGCTTCGGCGTCGAGCAGGCCGACGTTGAAGCCGCGGGAGGCGGCGTAGGTGGCGAGGTAGCCCATGCCCAGCACGGGCAGGGTGAAGTCGTTGACCCGGGGGTGTTCGGTGTAGTCGCGCAGGGGTGCGTTGACGAACACCGCGTCCAGGGTGCGGGTGAGGTCGGCGCCGGCGATCAGCTCAGAAGGCGGCGGCTCCGGTGGTGTTGGCATGGCGAACTCCCCAGGCAAGTGTGAGTAGCGTCCAGCTGGACAGCTGGTCGCCCGCCAGCTCCCGCCACACTTCGGCGAACTCCGGTTCGGAGCTGGGCCAGTCCCGTTCGGGGGCGAGCCGGTGGGCCCAGGTGCGGACGGCGAGGTCGGCGAAGGGATAGAGGGCGTAGTCGTTGGTGAGGTCGGCGACGGTGGCGCCGGCCGTCCACGGCCCGATCCGCGGCACGGTCTGAACCTCATCCCGCAGGAGCAGAGGGTCGAGGTCGGCCCACTTGTCGCGGTGCTCGAGGTAGGCCGCGGCGGCCGCTTGCAGCGGGCGGCGTTTGAACGCCATCCCCAGCCGGGCGAACTCGGCCTCCGCCAGCTCCAGCACCGTCTCCGCGGTCGGGAACAGCCACAGCGGGCCGTGGTCAGTATCGACCAGCTGGCCGTGGGCTTGGCTGAACAGGCGGTAGAGCTTGCGAGCCTGCCCGGCCCGGATCACCTGCCGCACGATCGACGTGGCCAGCGCGTCCCACAGATCCGGGTTGCGCCAGCGCCCGACCCGCCCCCCGCCGCGCAGGGGCACAACCAGGTCATCGGGCCCGGCCAGCGCGGCTGGGTCGACGATGTCGAGGACGGGACGTTCTCCGGACCCGATCAGCGGCTGCGCCTCGGTGGCATGCCCCCTCGGGTTCCGCCTGCAGGTCAGCAGCCACACGGCCTCGCCCCGTCGCACCACGCGCAGGTGGCCCCCGGGAGCGGGCATCCAGGCGGGGTGATCGGTCATGACCGCATCGACGAGCACGGCGGCGTCCCTTTCTGCTGAACGGGTTCGGGCGAGGACCGGTTGTTTTACAGCCGGCGGAGCCCGTGGAGGACCCGGCTGGCCGTACACGCGGGGCACCACGGACGGGTCGAGGTGACGGTCACCGGGACGCAGGCGACACCACACTCGGCGAGCCCGAACGAGCGCCCGCGCGCGGTGAGCCTGGTGGTGTTGCCCGCCTGCACGACGTGACGGTAGCGGTTCCACACCCCGAGCCACGCCACCGCCTCGGACCCTGGGCTGCTCATCACCGGTCGGGGTCATCGTTGCTCCAGTCGAGGACCCGGCGCAGGAGCCGGTTGGCGCTGCCGACGTCGGAGCGCCACGCCGTGCCGCCGTCCGAGCCGGGCGGTGGCGTGAAGTCGGCGCGGAAGCGGGCCGCGCAGGACCACGGCACCTGCGCAGGGCCGAGGTGGACGTAATCGACGAACACACCGACCCGGCGGCGCGCTAGCAACATCCCCGAGGCGTGGCTCACCGAGAACCGGAACCCGGCCGCCTCGGCGAGCTCACGCACCGCAGGAGACAGGAACTCGTCGATCTCGGGACGCTCGCTGGCCACGGTCTGTGCTCGGGACATGTCACCAGCGTGGCGCCCAGGTGCTGCCGCGATAAGGGCATTCTGCGGGGCATCCCGGGGCATCCTCGCTGGTCCGGGAGCTACAGTGGGACGGCGATCGGGAGGGGATCATGGACGAGCCGAACGACAAGCTCCGCGCCGCACGCCGCGCAACCCCGTCCCGGCGCGCGCCCGGAGAACCCATGAGCCCGGGCGAACTGGCCGACGAGGTCAACCGCTACCTCTGGGACACCACCGGCCAGCGCTACCAGCTCGACGGGCACGCCATCGCCCGTTACGAACGCGGAAAGGTCCGCTGGCCCAGCGCCCCCTACCGCGCCGGGCTCCGCGCGGTCCTCGGCGTCAGCAGCGACGCCGACCTCGGCTTCCGCCCGACCAAGCGCGGCAACACCCGCGCTGCGCCGCTTACTCCCTCCCTGGCAGGGGAGCTCGGCGCCGTCACCCTCGGACGTTCCCCTGCTGAGTTCCTGGCGGACACGACGGTTGAGACCCCGGTCCCGGCCAGGGTCGGCTGGGCCGACGTCGAGCAGGTTCGCGCCACCACGCGGGCCGTGGCGCTCGCCGAGAACCTCTTCGGCGGTGGCCTGTCCGCCGAAGCCGCCCTGGGGCAGCTGCGCTGGGCGGGCAACCTCCTCGACGCCCGCGCCACCACCGAGGTGCGGCGGGACCTGCATGAAGCCGTCGGTAACCTGGCCGGTGTCGTCGCGTTCGCCGCCTTCGACATTGCCGACTACCGCGCCGCCGACCGCTGTTTCGCCTTTGCGCTCTGGGCGGCCGAGCAGGCCGGATCCTGGGCACTGCGCGCGAACACGCTCGCTGAGATGTCCCGCAAAGCCGCCTACCTCGACGACCTCGACGACGCGCTCTCGCTGATCGAGTTCGCCCAGGTCCGCGCCGACCGGCTCACCGCCACCGCCCGCGCCATGCTCTGGACTCTGCACGCCCGCATCCTCGCCCTCACCGGCCGGCACCGCGAAGCCGAGGACGACATCCGCCGCGCCGACGAACATTTCACCCACCGTGATCCCGCCGGCGACCCGCCTTGGCTGGTCTACTACGACGACGCCGAACACCAAGGCAGCACCGGCAAAGCGCTCATCCCCATCGCCCGGCACCGCAAGCAGCCTGACCTCGCCGCCACTCGACTGCAAGCCGCCATCGACCGGCAAGGCGACACCTACCCGCGGTCGCGCGCGTTCTCCCGCACCCGGCTGGCCGCCCTGATGATGGCCGTCGGCGACATCGGCGAAGCGGTGACCGTCGGCCGCCAGGCCGTCGACGCCGCGGCCACCCTGCGATCGCGACGCGTTGCCGACGAACTCCGCGGCCTCGCGCTCGCGTCCCGGGAACACGCGCAGGTCAGCGAGGTCCAAGAACTGCAGCGTGGGATCGCGGCCGTCACCGGGACGCTCGCCTGACACCATGCACGGCGTGACGACCGACCCGAAACCCGCCTGGGACGTGCTCGGAGCCGCGGCTGCCGAAGCCGGGGTTGATACCGAGGGCGCTCAGCTCATCCGCGACGGCTCCAACGTGATGTACCGGCTGCCCGGCGGCATCGTCGCCAGAATCGGCCGCCCCGGCACCGCAGACACCGCCCGACGAGAAGCTGAGACTGCCATCTGGCTGGCCAGCCAAGGCATCCCAGCAGTCCAGGTCATCGAGAGCCTGCCACAGCTCGTGGTCGTCGCCGAGCGACCCGTTACCTGGTGGCACCTTCTCCCGCCGCACCGCCCGGCCACACCAGCCGAACTCGCCACCGTACTGAAGGCCGTCCACAGCCTGGATGTCCCAACCCGCCCACAACTCCCGTTGCACAACCCGTTCGCCGGCATCGCTCCTCGCATCCGCGACGCGACTCCCATCAACGCCGACGACCGCGACTGGCTCCTACAACGGCTCGAGCAACTCGAAGCCGACTATCACCAACTCGAAATGAACCAAGGCCGGTTCGTCCTGCACGGAGACGCCTGGCAGGGCAACGTCGCCGTCCCCGAGAACGGTCAGCCGATCCTGCTCGACCTCGAAGCGTTCTCGATCGGCCCAAGACAATGGGACCTCGTGCAAATCGCCGTCGACTACACCGACTTCGCCCGCCTCACCGACGCCGACTACAAGTCCTTCCTCACCGCCTACGGCGACGACGACATCACCGAAACCCCCGAATTCCGCACCCTCGCCGACATTCAAGAACTGCGCTGGGTCGCCTTCGCCGCAAGCAAAGCCGCCAGCAACCCCAACGCCGCCCACGAGGCACGCCATCGGATCGCCTGCCTGCGAGGTAAAAAGCCACGTCCATGGATCTGGTCAGCACTTTGAGGGCGACCTCCACCGTTCTACTCGCCCCTTAGTGGGGTGGAAGTGTCAGAGGGGTGAACTTGCTTACTGTTTTGCGAGATCACCTGTCGAAGTCGATGACCTTACGATTGCCCAGAAAGCCTGTTTTCTTGGTTCGGGGGACTGTTCCAAGATCGGTGTTTCTGGCCCGACACGCCGGGCTAAGGTCCGGCGGGATGGGCACTGTGAGTGATTCCCAATGATGTTGTCAAGCCGCAAGCGCAGCGGATTCGACGTGGTATCGCGTGTTGTCGCGCAGCATGGCCCAGAGGACGTTGAGTCGCCGGCGTGCGAGCGCTATGACGGCCTGGGTGTGCCGTTTCCCTTCGGCCCTCTTGCGGTCGTAGTAGGTCTTGGATGCCTCGGACCAGCGGATGCTGGCCAGCGCCGAGAGGTAGAGGGCTCGCAGCAGGCGCCGATCGTAGCGGCGTGGCCGGTGCAGGTTTCCGCTGACCCGTCCGGAATCGCGGGGTGTGGGCGCGAGCCCGGCGACGCCGGCGAGGCGGTTGGCGGTGCCGAACAGGGTCATGTCCCCTCCGGTTGAGGCAAGGAACTCCGCACCGAGCAGGGGGCCGAATCCGGGCAGGCTCAGGATGATCTCGGCGTGTCGGTGCTGGCGGAACCGCCTCTCGATAAGGGTGTCGATCTCGGCGATTTCCTCGTTGAGAGCGATCACCGCCTTCGCCAGCCGTATGACCATGTCGGCGGCGAGCCGTTGGCCGGGCAAGGCCGTGTGTTGCGCCGCGGCGGCCTCGATCGCGATTGCCGCGACGGCAGCGGCGTTGCGGACTTTCCGGTTGCGCAGCCACGTTTCCAGACGGGACTGCCCGATCCGGCGCAGCGCGTCAGGCGTTTGGTAACCGGTAAGCAGGGTGAGCGCGGCTTTGCTGGCGCTGTAATCGAAAGCCCGCTCGAGAGCAGGGAAATAGTCGAGCAGTTGGGCTCGCAGACGATTGATCGTTCGGGTGCGATCGCAGATCAGGTCGGTGCGGCGAGAGGTCAGGATCCGCAGGTCCACACTGATTTCGTCGCCTGGCCTCAACGGTTGCAGGTCGCGCCGGATGCGGGCCTGGTCTGCGATGATCGCGGCGTCCTTGGCATCGGTCTTGCCGTCTCCGCGGTAGCTGGCTGCCGCGTGGTAGACGGTGCGGCCGGGAATGTAGAGCAAGCGCTGATCGTGGTTGACCAGCAGCGCCAGCAGCAACGCCGCGCCTCCGCCGTTGAGATCGATCGCCCAGGTTGCGGTGCCTTCGCCGGAGAGTTCGGCAACGTCGGCGAGGAGTTCCAACAGCGCCGTCTCGTCGTTGGCGACTCGCCGGGACAGCCGTCGTTTCCCGTCGGCGTCCACCACGACGCAATGGTGATGCGATTTGCCTGCGTCGATTCCGGCCCAGAGCTCGGGCACGGCCACCTCCTACTCGGATGATGTCGCGGTCACGGCCCAACAGACGACCTCGCCGTCGCGTCCTTACACAGCGATCCACGTCGCGCATCCCAATTAGCGGTCGAGTCGTCGCGGGGTGCCGGGCGGCCAATCACTCAAGGCCATCGGCGGCGGTGACATCAAAGCCATACCCGGCACCCCTGGGTGCCGGAGAGCCTATGGGCAGCTCCCGGACACCTACGACCAGGGTAAGGATGACATCGGACCTTGTGAGTCCACGCAAGCGTGACCAGAAGCCGGCGCAGCTGTCGCCGGAGCAGGCTGCCGCGGCGGCGATGGTGGCCGAGGCCAAGGCGCGAGGGTTGGCGTTGACCGGCCCGGACGGCCTGCTGAAGCTGTTCACCAAGAACGTGCTGGAAACGGCACTTAACGAGGAAATGACCGAGCACCTCGGCCATGAGAAGAATCAGGCGGAGGCGGATCGGGAATCGACCAATGTGCGGAACGGGACTCGGTCGAAGACCGTGATCTCGGACGCTGCCGGCGAGGTACGGGTCGAGGTTCCGCGGGATCGGGAAAGCACGTTCGAGCCCCAGATCGTAAAGAAGCGGCAGCGTCGGCTCGCCGACGTGGACCAGATCGTGTTGTCGTTATATGCGAAAGGAATGACCACCGGCGAGATCTCCGCGCATTTCGGTGAGATCTACGGGGCGTCGGTGAGTAAGGAGACGATCTCGCGGATCACCGATAAGGTTGTCGCCGAGATGCAGGAATGGGCCAGCCGCCCACTCGACGCGATCTACGCGGCGGTGTTCATCGACGCTATCCACGTCAAGGTTCGGGACGGGCAGGTCGCCAACCGGCCGGTCTACGCGGCCATCGGCGTGACCGTGGACGGGCAGAAGGACGTCCTGGGCCTGTGGATGGGCGTCGGTGGCGAGGGCGCGAAATTCTGGATGAGCGTCCTGGCCGATCTGAAGAACCGCGGGATCCGCGACGTGTTCTTCCTCGTCTGCGACGGCCTCAAAGGTCTGCCGGAGACCGTCACGAACGTGTGGCCGCAGACCATTGTTCAGACGTGCATCGTTCATTTGATCCGCAATACGTTCCGGTTGGCAGCGCGGCAGCACTGGGACGAGATCAAGCGGGATATCAAACCTATCTACACGGCTCCGAATCCTGGCGTCGCACTCTCCGCGCTGGACGAACTCGAGGAGAAATGGGGCAAGAAATATGGTGCGATGGTTCGACTCTGGCGCAACGCGTGGGAAGAATTCGTGCCGTTCCTGGACTACGATGTTGAAATTCGGCGCATGATCTGCTCGACGAACGCAATCGAATCACTGAACGCCCGCTACCGGCGGGCGATCCGCGCGCGTGGACATTTCCCCACCGAGCAAGCCGCGATGAAGTGTCTGTATCTTGTGACTCGCAGCCTGGACCCGACCGGGACCGGCCGCGCCCGATGGACAATGCGCTGGAAGCCAGTCATCAACGCGTTCGCCATCACGTTCGGTGACCGCTGGCCGGGAGCCGAAACCTACTAACCGAACCGCCGGAAACACCGATCACGGGATAGACCCTGGTTCGGTAGCCGACTCGCTCTAAGGTGGTCACAGCCGAATTCTCAAGATCTTTCGTTCCTTCAACTGCATGCTTGACCGCGTGGTTGAATGCCTTCCTGATGCCCTTTGGTGGAGCGCCAATCTCAGGCATTCGCCGGAGAACGGCACGTACGGCCTCGGCATTTGGTCTGCCGGACGACTTCAGTTCTAGCATCCTTATCGCGATTTGCGTGAAGAGTTGAGCTCTCTCCCGCTCGCCGCTGATTGACGCCGCGACCCACAGGTCCAACACTGCCGTGCGCATGGCGTTATTAGTGCTATCGTTGTACCGGCTTATCAGAATGTCAGCCATGCCCCCTTCGGGTGCGGACGTCAGATTGATCGCCGTGAGGACCATCGCATTGGGTATACTCGGCCCCCGCTCGCCCACGAAGGCTTCAACGAAGGCGAGGTGCTCGGCTTGGCTCCAGGATTTCGTGGCCTGCTGGAAGGCTTCTGCCAAGTCGGATGTCAGGGCCAAATTTCTGTCGGTCGCTGAAAGAAGGATTTGAACGTTTCCCGCGCGGCGGCGTGTGCACGGCGGGACAACATGGACCGGTTCTGGCCGTGTGTGCAGGGGAGCAGATTGGCAGGAAACCTGTGCGCCGAACGGTCCGTGCAGAACTTGACGATCGGTCAGCTCCGCACTGACCTGCGACGGTCAAATTTTCGCAGGTCAGCGGCTTATCGCACATTTGGGGCTCCTCAACTGCGCTTAACGGATCGGAGAGTCACTGGCGGCCGGATTTGAGGAGCCAGGTCACATGATCGCCTGCCAGGGCGTACAGCCGAGTTGGGCGAGGTCGGCCAGTGGCGTGCGTGCAAGTCCGGCCGTGACCGGTTGGTCCAGATGGGGGACTGAGCTCAGCGCAGCACCATGCAATCTGGCTTCACACGGTGGCCGTCGCCGGCCGCTATCCGGAGATGGTTCAGCCGCACCTCATCGCTGCGGTTGCCGGGTACGCCTCCGTCGTCTTGGCGGCGACCAGTTTTGCGTTGTTCGATGCTCAACCTGGGAGCACCGTGGGGAGCAAGCTGGGAGCAGGGCTACGTGCTGAACCCGCCGGAACGACATCCAATCGACCTGAACGACCCACGCGGACCTGCAGGAGTCATGTTTCCGCAGGTCAGCGCGGTATCGCGGACATAGTTCACACTTAAGTGATCAGTTGCTGGAGACGCGAAACGGCTTTCGAGCTCCCTGACCGTGTCGTCGGGGTGGTGGCTTGACGGCTCGCACCGCTGGTGGTGACCCAGCCACATGCGGCCAGCGACGCTGTCGAGATGAGCTACCCCGATCAGCGGACCTTTGTTTTTCTCCGGTCCGTGTGTCCCCGATGTGCCGCTCTGGCGGAGTTCAGTGTGTCAGGCCGTGATGGTTCCGCATGGAAATCCTGTGCTCTTGGGCGAGGGCTGCACGGCTTGGCGCCTGTCCTTGACGTCGGCGTAGTTGCGGAGCGTAGATATGGGCGTGTCGCATGTTTTGGTGATCGGGATTTCAGGGCGGTCAGCATTTGGCGGTCCGCTGAGAGCGTTCGGTCCGTTCCGGGTAGAGGTGCTTGCTTGCCTGATGAGCGGGACGGCCGACCGGTCGGAAGCGCTGCGAAAGGCGCGGCGATGACGGCGGCGAAGCAACGCCGATTGCATCGGCCCGCCGGTTCTAGCGGCGAGCAGGTTCACGTGGTTGTACCACCCACATCGCCGGTCCTATCGCCGGCCGCAGCGCGTGCGCTGTTGCGGCTGGTGCGCAACGTCGCTGGCGAGCGCGGGCGCGGTGGGGCCGGCGTACGGGCGGCGTCGCCGCGTGGTGTGTCGGGGGAGCGGGAGGCGGCGTAGTGATCAGGTTCGCATTCTATGGGCGGGTGTCGACGGAGGATCAGCAGGATCCGGACGCCTCGCGGAACTGGCAGTTGGCCCGGGCGCGGGCGTTGGTCGAGCGGCACGGTGAGATCGTGGTGGAGTTTTTCGATGTGGGGCAGTCACGCTCGATTCCGTGGAAGCGGCGGCCGGAGGCGGCTCGATTGCTCGAGGTGCTCAAGAGGCAGGAGCGCGGTTTCGAGGCTGTGGTGGTCGGTGAACCTCAGCGGGCGTTCTACGGCAACCAGTACGGGCTGACGTTTCCGGTGTTCGCGCATTACGGGGTGGGGTTGTGGGTGCCGGAGGTCGGGGGAGCGGTCGACCCGGAGTCTGAGGCGCACGATTTGGTCATGTCGGTGTTCGGCGGGATGAGCAAGGGGGAGCGGACCAGGATCAAGGTCCGGGTGCGGTCGGCGATGGCGGCACAGGCCCAGGTGGAGGGCCGTTACCTGGGTGGCCGTCCTCCTTACGGCTATCGGCTGGCTGATGCCGGTCCGCATCCGAACCCGGCGAAGGCGGGCGATGGGAAGCGGCTGCATCGGCTCGAGCCGGATCCGAAGACGGCGCCGGTCGTGCAACGGATCTTCCACGAGTACCTGTCGGGGATCGGTGTCTTCGCGATCGCGCAACGACTCACCGCTGACGGAATTCCGTGTCCGTCGGCGTACGATCGGGGCCGTAACCAGCACAGGTCGGGGGTGGCGTGGTCGAAAAGCGCCGTCCGGACCATCCTGACGAATCCGCGCTACACCGGTCACGAGGTGTGGAACAAGCAGCGCAAGCAGGAGTCTCTGATCGATGTCGAGGATGTCGGGCTGGGGCATCGGACCAAGCTGGCGTGGAATCCGCGGGACCAGTGGGTCTTCTCCGACCAGCCGGTTCATTCGGCGCTGATCAGCCGGGAGACGTTCGAGCAGGTGCGGGCCCGTCTGGCGTCACGTGGGGCGCGGTCGACGGGCCGGGTGACCGAGCGGAAGAAGCACCCCTATGCGCTCAAGGGCCTGCTGTTCCACGAGAGCTGTGGGCGGCGCATGCAGGGCAACTGGATCCGTGAGCGGGCCCACTACCGCTGCCGCTACCCGAACGAGTACGCCCTCGCCAACCGGGTCGACCACCCGCTGACGGTGCACCTGCGGGAGGATGTGGTGCTGGAGCCGCTCGACACGTGGCTGGCCCAGGTGTTCGCGCCCGGCAAGATCGAACGGTCGCTCACCGCGATGGAGGAGTCGCAGCCGGATCCTGCTCCCGCTGGAGTGGAGACGCGGCGGGCGCTCGCGGAGTGCGATCGGAAGCTCGCCCGGCACCAGGCCGCGCTGGAGGCCGGCACGGATCCGGCGCTGGTGGCCAAGTGGACCAGGCAGGTGCAGCGGGAGAAGGCGGTGTTGGAGGCGCAGCTGGCCGCCTCGGACGCCCGAACGGGGGCGGACCGGACAATGACCGCTGACGAGATCCGTCAGCTGGTCGACGCGATGGGCGGACTGCTCCAGGTGCTGCGCGACGCGGACGCGGGCGTCAAGCTGGAGGTCTACCGCCAGCTCGGCCTGAAACTGACCTACAACGAAACAACACGGATGGTGGTGGCTGAAACCCAGCCCCGGCCATCCGTGTGCGCAGTGGTTGTGTCCGAGGGGGGACTTGAACCCCCACGCCCTTTACGGGCACTAGCACCTCAAGCTAGCGCGTCTGCCATTCCGCCACTCGGACCTGCTCTTCTCTTGTGCGCACAAGAGTAGCCCATCCGCGGACGCTCGTTCACGGGGGGTGGGTCACTGCGCGTGATCAACAGTGCGCTATAAGAGCGGCTGGTCACACAGGGTGAGACGGGTAGGCTCCTGTCGAGGCCTACCCGGAGGAGCGCGAAGTGCCTGGTTGGCTCACGGGCGTCCTGATCGCGGCTGGGGTTGTCCTCGCCACGTGGGCGCTGCTGATTCTCCTCGCGAAGCTGCTGCCGCCGGGGTTGGCCAGGGATCTCGCGCGGCTCCTGCCGGACTGTGTGATCACCGTCAAACGGCTTCGCAAGGATCCGCGCGTGCCGCGGCGGGCGAAGGTCGCCGTCGTGGTCGCGGGGCTTTGGGTGCTCTCGCCGATCGACCTGATTCCCGAGTTCCTGCCGGTCATCGGGCCTCTCGACGACGTTCTCGTCGTCGCGCTGGCGTTGCGGTATGCGGCGCGCCTCGTACCAAGAGAGGTGCTCGCACAGGCTTGGCCCGGCAACCGCGAGCTGCTGGACCGGCTCGTCGGGCGTCGTGGCGGAAAATCGCCGGACACCGACGCGTCCGGGGAATAGCGTCCGGGTCGTGGATCTCAGCATGGACCGCCGCGCGATGGTCGCGGCCCTCACCACCGTCGTCCTGTGGGCGTCGGCCTTCGTGGCCATCCGGGCGGCCGGTGAGCACTTCGCGCCGGGCGCGCTGGCGCTCGGGCGGCTCGTCGCCGGCGCGCTCACCCTGCTCGTCTTCCTGGTCATCCGGCGCGAAGGGCTGCCGAAACGCGAGGCGTGGCCGGGCATCGCGGGGGCGGGCGTGCTGTGGTTCGGCGCCTACATGGTGGTCCTGAACTGGGGCGAACAGCTCGTCGACGCGGGCACGGCCGCCATGCTGGTCAACGTCGGCCCCATCCTGATCGCCCTGCTCGGCGGCTGGCTGCTGCGCGAAGGCTTCCCCGGGCGGCTGCTCGCGGGGCTCGCCGTCTCCTTCGCCGGCGCCGTCGTCGTGGGGCTGTCGATGTCCGGCCGCGGCCACGCGCCCGTGCTCGGCGTGGTGCTCTGCCTGCTCGCGGCCATCACCTACGCGGGTGGCGTGGTCAGCCAGAAACCCGCCCTGAAGCACGCCTCGGCCCTCCAGGTCACCACCTTCGGCTGCCTGATCGGCGCCGTCGCGTGCCTGCCGTTCGCCGGGCAGCTCCTCGACGACCTCGCGACCGCGCCCGCCGAAGCCACCCTCAGCATGCTCTACCTCGGCGTCTTCCCGACCGCGCTGGCCTTCACTACCTGGGCGTACGCGCTGGCCCGCACGACCGCGGGGAAGATGGGCTCGACCACCTACGCCGTGCCGGCCGTGGTGGTGCTGATGGCCTGGGCGGTGCTCGGCGAGGTGCCTGGCTGGCTCTCGCTCGCCGGCGGAGTCCTCTGCCTGGCCGGGGTGGCGGTCTCGCGCACGAAACGTGAACCCGTGCTCGTCCGGCAACGGTTGTGAGACGGTTCGCGGTGGGTACCCCGCCGGCATGACTGACGCCCGTCTCGACGACGAGAACCCCGAGGCCGACCGGTACGACCGCGCGACGGTCGAGGCAGTAGGCAAGCTCACCGAGGCCCTGGAGACCCTCGAGGTCGCGCGCGGGCACCTCTACCAGTTCCACCGCATGACCGGCACCACCGACTTCGCCGTCGGCGAGGCCGTCGAGCTGCTGCGCAAGGCCGGCCACGACGAGCTGGCCGACCGCATCGCCCGCGAGCTGGTGGGCCGCAACGTGCTGCCAGGGCGGTGGACGTTCCAGGTGGTCGAGGACTTCGACGACACCTACTATCAGCCGTTCCGCGCGTTCGAGCGGCAGGCGCGCGAGCTGACCGGCGGGCGGCGGCACCTGTTCGAGGCGGAGCTGAAACGGGAGCGGCGCTCGCGGGGGGTGGCCGGGCACGAGGCGACGCCGGACGAGCGGGTGGGCTGAATGCAGACGTTCCTGCCGTACCCGGGGTTCGCCGAGACCGCGCAGGTGCTGGACACGCGGCGCCTCGGCAAGCAGCGCGTCGAGACGCTCCAGGTGCTGCGGGCGCTGACGGTGCCGAACTACGGGTGGCGGCACCACCCGGCGGCGAAGATGTGGACCGGCTACGAGGAGGCGCTGACCCGCTACGGCCTGGAGGTGTGCCGGGTGTGGTGCGCGGCCGGGCACACCGACACGTGCGCGGTGAAACTGACTGACGACCTGGCGCGCGCGGTCGGGGTGCCGCAGCCGCGGGACGAGCAGGCGCTGCGGGAGGCGGGGGAGATGCCGCCGTGGCTCGGCGACCCCGAGTTCCACCGCAGCCACCAGTCGGCGTTGCTGCACAAGGACCCGGAGCACTACCGGCGGTTCTTCGACGGGGTGCCGGACGACCTGCCTTATGTGTGGCCGGCATCGGATCGGCCGTCGCGGTTGGTCCGCTCGTGAAGGTGCCGGTGGGGTGGTGCGGGGGTTGGATGGGCGTGCTGGTGGTGGACGGCTTGGGGCGGCCGTCGCGGGCTGGTCGACTCGTGTGGGTGCCGGTGGTGGGGGAGCGACCGGTGTGGTGGCGGGATTGAAAGGGCGCGCTGGCAGAGGACGGCCTGGGCGGCCGTCGCGGTAGGTCCGCTCGTGAAGGTGCCGGTGAGGGTGGTGCGGGGCGTGGATGGGCGTGCTGGTGGTGGACGGCCTGGGGCGGCCGTCGCGGGCTGGTCCACTCGTGAAGGCGCCGGTGGTGGGGACCGGCCTGGCGGGAGCTGGCGCGGGGGCGCCGCCGCCAAACCGGCCCGCCTGCGCGGTTGCTCCACCCGTGAAGGCGGGCGCGGGCGGCCCGGTCGGCGGGGCGGCAGGATTCCAGGTGGCGGCTGGACGAGCCCTCACGCCCGGGTGTCGCGGGGGCTCCAGTCCTCGCTGCGCAGCTGGTAGCGCCGCTCGGCGTAGGCGAGGTCGTCCTTCCACAAGCGGGCCGCCGCGTGGCGCATCAGCGGGCGCAGCGCGGGCGCGGCGGCGCGGGCGAGCCGGAAGCCGGGGCGGGACGACGCCGCCACCACCGCCTCGATCACCGCCGTGCGGGGGCGGCCGTCGCGGCCGGGGCCGAGCGGCGTGGCGTGCGTTTCGACCACACTGCCGACCCCCTCGCCCTCGGTGATGCGCATGACGATCGTCCGCGGGCCGGGGCAGGTGAACTCCGCCTGGACGGGCACGCCGAGCGTCGGGGTGACGCGGAAGGTCACCGACACGACGAACCGGTCGTCCTCCTCGGCCACGTCGACCTCGGCCGGCGCGGACAGCACCCTCAGGCGCGTGAACGAGTACGGGTGGAACCACGAGCCGTGCCACGGGTCGAGCCGGTTCGCGATCACGTCCCGCGGCTCGCACACACCCTCCAGCCGCGCCACCGAGTCCACCCCACCCGCGGGCCGGGCGGGCACGACCGGCGCGGGCAACGGCTCCTCGCCGCCGGCCCGGTCCAGCCGCACCCACGCCAGCACCCCGTCGTCGAACGCGGGACGGCACGACCGCTCGTCCAGCCGCAGCCCGTGCCACCGGCACAGCAGGCCGCCGTCGTCGACCGCGCCCAGCGCCATCGGCGCGCCCAGGTGCGGGCACGCCCCGGGTCCCACCAGCAGCTTCCCGGCCCGGTCCCGCCACGCGACCAGCTCGATCCCGGCCACGGAGAACCCGTAGGGCCGGTCGCCGCGCACGTCCCGGCTCGCCGCGAACACGTACCAGTTCCCTGACGGCCGCGCCTCGGCCCGCTTCAGCGCGGCCTCGATCAGCGACGGCTTCGCGTCGCGGTACGTGGGCTCCTGGCGCGCCCACGGCGTGCGCGGGATCGGTTGCAGCGGCCAGTTGCGGGGCCAGCGCGGTGACATCTCACCCTCCTAACGCGGCCAGTGCCCGCAGCGGCGCGAACCGCCCGCGGACCGGCACGGTGGTCAGTTCGTGCCCGGCCAGCCCCCACCGCGCGAGCAGGCAGTTCGCGGCGTGCCAGCCGGTCGCGGCCGCGCGTTCCATCAACGCGACCGGAAGATCGATGCGGATCCCGTCCCCGGCCAGCACGACCCCGTCGAACGGGGTGCGGACGCGGGGGCGGCGGGCGAAGTCGCCGACGCCGAACAGCGGGCAGTCCCGCCGCCACTGCACCAGCTCGCCGACGATCCGCGCGCCCGCGGTCTCCGGGTACAGCTGGTGCAGCCGGTCGACCAACTGCTTGCGCAGCGCGACGACCTCGTCGGCGCAGGCGTAGGCGTGCAGCTCGACGACCGACCCGCCGTGCTCGGCGGCCCAGGTCGCGGCCTCGCGCTCGTAGCGGTCCAGCACGCTGATGTTGTCCAGCGGATCGAGCCCGCCGGTGGCGAGGAACGCGGGCCGGTCCGGCGCGACAGGGCGGTCCAGCCACAGCCGGTGCACCAGGAACGGCGGCGCGATCCGCAGTCCGAGCACCCGCGACCGCCACTCCTCGTCGGCGAGATCCGGCGACGCCGACACGATCGACTGCAGCCCGGACACGTCCGCCGCGAGCACCACACCGTCGGCGGCGAGACCGTCGACGGACCAGCGGGAGCCGTCCCGCGCCACGGATCCGGTCTCGGCGCCGGTGCGGAACCGCACCCCCAGACCCGCCAGGTACGCCCGCAGCGGCTCCCACAGCGCGGTGTCGTAGGCCGAGTCCGGCACGTCGAACACGAGCCCCTCGGACGAGCCGAGGAAGTACAGGTGGAACATCGTCGCCAGCTCCGCGGCCGACATCTCCGACGGCGGCGCGAAGAAGCTGCGGGAGAACACCTCGAACGCCAGGTGCCGGGCGGCGGGCGGGAAGTTGATGCGCTCCAGGAACGTCGCCGCGTCCACGTCGTCGAGCTGGTCGTAGGTGCCCGGCACGGACACCGCGGCCAGCGGCGCGGCGGCGCGGGCGTTGAGCCGCAGCAGGTCCCGGACGCGGAAGGTGGGGCTGCGCAGCGCGAAGGCGAGCGCGTTCCACGGCGGCGTGCTCGGCAGCCCGCGGAAGGTGTCGCGGCGTCCTTCGCCGTCGACGAGCGGGTAGTCGGCGACCGGGCGCAGCCGCGACAGGTCCGGGTCGGCGCGCCGCAGCAGCGCGCGCAGGTTGTAGTACTGCCGGAAGAACGCATGGAAGCCGCGGCTCATCGACACGGTGCTGCCGTCCGCGAGCCGGTCCGTCCAGGCCGACACCCGCCCGCCGAGCTCGTCCTCCCGTTCGACGACCGTGACGGCCACGCCGCGCTCGGCCAGCCCGGTGGCGGCGGTGAGCCCGGCGATTCCGCCGCCCACCACCACGACCTCCGGCCGGTGCGGCAGCGTGCGGGCGTCCGCCGCGCCGGCGGGGGCGCGGTGCCGGACGGCGCGGCGGTCGGTCACGCGGGCTCCTCGGGGTTGGTGGCCAGGAAGGTGTGCACGACGCCGCGCTGCCAGCCGGTCATCGTCTCGCTGTGCACGGCGGTGAACCCGGCGCCGGCGAGCCGTTGCCGGAACCGCGCGGCGCCGTCGAAGGCGAGGACGCTGCGCCACAGGTGCCGGTAGAGCGTCGCGTCGCCGGTCGCCACCCGCCCGGCCGGGATGATGATGCTCCAGCACACCGCGTGCCACACCAGGCGGGCGGCGAGCGAGTCGCGCACCGAGTACTCGTGCGCGGCGAACGTGCCGCCCGGCTTCAACAGCGCCCGCAGCGCGCGCAGCTGCCCGTCCGGGTCGGCGAGGTTGCGGATCAGGTACGCGGCGAAGATCCCGTCGAACGGCCCGGAGATCCCCGACGCGGCCAGCTCCTCGACCGGGCTGTGGACGAAGTGGACGGTCGAGGGCCAGGACTTCCGCCGCGCCTGGGCGAGCATCTCCGCGGAGGCGTCGAAGGCGACGATCTCGGCGTGCGGCGCGGCCGCGAGCAACGCGGCGGTGGAGGCGCCGGTGCCGCAGCCCGCGTCGAGCAGGCGCAGGCCCCGGCCGCCGCCGGGCAGGCGCATCCGGCGGGCCGACAGGCGCAGGTGCTCGTGGTAGCCCGGGTTCGCGCCGACCAGCCGGTCGTAGGCGGCGGCGCCGGTGTCGAACGCGCCGGGCACCTCGTGGCGGGCCAGTCCGGTGCGGTCCAGGGTCATGCCTCCTCCTTGGCGGTGCGCCGTTCCCACAGCAGCAGCACGGCGGTGACCAGCGCGAACCCGAACAGGAAGTCCTCGACCGGGATGTCCCACGGAAAGCGCAGCCCGCTGGTGTGCTCGGGCGCGTACAGCACGATCGGCGCGCTCAGCTTGGTGAGCCAGCCGTCCACCGGGATCTGGAAGCCGACCACGATCGCCATCGAGATCCAGTACGCGGGCTTGCGGAACAGCCCGGTGCGCAGGTGCAGCAACTCCCACGCGCACACGGCGATCACCGCGAGCACCGCGGGCAGCGTGTACCCCAGCCCGGTCACCGGCGCACCTTCCGCAGCTCCCGCAGGCGGCCGAGCATCGCCTGCACGCACCCGTAGGTCAGCACCCCGCACACCGGGATGACCAGGAAGAACAGCAGCTCCTCCAGCGGGATGGCGAACGGCAGCCGCACCCCGGTGACGTAGGCGGGGTTGTACCACCAGACTTCGGCGGCGATCGCGATCGCGTCCCAGACGAGGAACACCAGCGCGACCGGCAGCACCGCGCGCGCCAGCGCGACCGGGCGCCGGTAGACGCGCGCGCCCAGGAACTCCAGCGGCAGGGTGATCGCCAGGCACCCCGCCAGGACGAGCAGGTACTGGTAGTGGTCCATTCACGCCCACCTCTCCGTCGCGGCCGCGGTCAGGTCCGCCGCCCGCCGGCCGCGTCGCCTGATCCCGACGGTGCTCGACATGCCGCCGATGGACATCGACGTGCTGGAACGGGCCGACCCGAACGCCCCCTACGGCC
>NZ_JBEXTX010000122.1:0-22244 GCF_040614175.1 Amycolatopsis sp. NPDC006131 | reverse complement strand
CACAAAACAACAAACCAAATATACATATTTTTGTGAGTGTATTAATAAGGTGTCCACTACCTCTCCACCCCCGCCCCGCCGGCGCTCGCCGGCGGGCCTTCGTTCTGTCGGGGCCTTCGCCCTTCCCGGACCGTGTGAGGTTGCCGTTAGCATCCGCACATTGTTGCGGCCACTCGCGTCCCGATCGGGTGATCTCGGACTCTCATAGGCAGTCCACAAGACGAGTGAGGTCCAAACCATGAGCACCGAGGGACTCTCCATCGGGATTTCGGTCGGCGGCCCAGGCGCGGGGGCCGCCGACCGGGCGCACCGCGGCTCGCGCCGGGCGGCTCTGGCTCGCCGCGCGGTGTGGGCGCCGCTGGCGATCGACGCCACCGCCATCCTCATCGCCGTGCTCGACGTCTGGCTCGTCATCCCCGAGAAGGCGCCGCCGTACTCGATCTACCTGTCCGGGCTCGCCTGCCTGGCGCTGGCCGGGCGCCGCTGGATGCCGTTCGGCGTGGTGCTGCTGACCGTGCCCGGGTTCCTCACCGGCTGGTCGCAGCTGGCCGCGATGATCGCGCTGGGCATGCTCGCCACCCGCAAGCAGACCCACTGGCAGGTGTGGGTCGGCGCGGCGCTGGTGTGGATGTGCCGGTTCGTGCAGTGGCCGCTGAGCGACTTCGCGCAGCTGAGCTGGCGCGAACACGTGCTGGACGGGATCTACGGCGTCCTGGTGGCCGGGATGCCGATCGCGATCGGGCTGCTGATCGGCGCCCGCGCGCAGCTGTCGCAGAAGCTGGGTGAGCTGGCCGCCAGCCGCGACCGGGAACGCAAGCTCACCGCGGACGCCGTGCGCGCCGAGGAACGGGCCCGGCTGGCGCGCGAGATGCACGACGTGGTCTCCCACGACATCACGCTGATCGCGATGCAAGCCGGGGTGCTCACCGCCCAGGAATCGCCGTCGGCCCGGCAGACCGCCGAGGTGATCCGGCAACTGTCCACCCGCACGCTGGAGGAACTGCGGTCGCTGGTGGGGGTGCTGCGGTCCGGGCTGGTGGACGAAGGCCCGCAACCGGGCATCGCCGAGCTCGGCCGGCTGGTCCACAACAGCGCGGTCGCGGTGCGGCTGACCATGGACGAGGTGCCGGAGGAAGTGCCGCCGAAGGTCTCGGCCGCGGCGTACCGGACGGTGCAGGAGGCGCTGACCAACGTCCGCAAGCACGCGCCCGGCGCTACGGCGACGGTGCTCGTGCGCGGGGAGGACGGGGCGTTGCGCGTCGAGGTGTGCAACGAGCGGCCGCCGTACGAGGCTGTGGCCGAGCTGCCTTCTGGCGGGTACGGGCTGACTGGGCTGGCTGAGCGAGCCCGGTTGCTGGGTGGGAGTTTGGAGACCTGCTCCACGGAGGATGGGGGGTTTCGGGTTCTCGCTCGGTATCCCTTGGCTGTGTAGCCGCTACCCTCTGGCTGCGTAGCCGCTACGCGGGTGGTTAGGGCGCCGGGCTTCGCTTCGCTACGCCCGGATCGCGCCCTCCCGAACCCGATCTTTCAGTGTTTTGGCGGTCGAGCAGGCGTGTCAAGGCGGGAAAGCGTGCCTTGACACGCCTGGTCGACCGCCAAAGGAGGCTGGGGATCGGGTTGGGGAGAGGGGTGGTTCGGCGGGGGTGTGGCTTTTGTTGCCGACTGCCTGTTTTGTAGTGGTCTGCGGCGTTGAAAGCACGAACGGACCCTGCCTGCCGACTGGAGTCGGCTTGCAGGGTCCGTTCTGAGAAAGCGCTTCCTCAGATTTGACGGCGCTGACGCAGGCGCTCGAGCGCCTCGGCGAGGATGGCCTCACCGTCGGCGTCGCTGCGCCGCTCCTTCACGTACGCCAGGTGGGTCTTGTAGGGCTCGGTCCGCGGCGCGGCCGGCGGGTTCTTCTCGTCCTGGCCGGCGGGCAGCCCGCAGCGCGGGCAGTCCCACTCGTCCGGCACCTCCGCGTCCATGGCGAACGACGGCTTGGACTCGTGCCCGTTGGCACACCAGTACGACACCCGGCGGCGGGGAGCGGCCTCGCCGCGCTCCGACTCGCCGGACGGACCGGCACCGACCCTGGTGCCTCTGATTGCGTTACCGCCAACCATGAATCCTCACAGTGTGGATAGGCGGCGCACCCCCCATAGGCACGCCCGTGCGTTCAGTGTCCGTCACACCTTCAGCAGCAGGCCCAGGCCCACGATGCTGATCAGCCAGATGGCACCCAGCAGCAGGGTGATGCGGTCGAGGTTCTTCTCGGCCACGCTCGACCCCGCGAGGCTCGACTGCATGCCACCGCCGAACAGCGAGGACAACCCGCCACCGCGCCCGCGGTGCAGCAGCACGGCGATCACGAGCAGCACGCTGGACGCGATCAGCAGGATTTGCAGGAACAGCTTCATCTCATCCTCTGGTGTTCGGCAGTTGCCTGATCGTGTGACGGTCTGAGGTTGCCAGACTACTCGCCGACCCCCTGGTTACGGCAGCGGCCCACCGGCAGCCAGCGCACAGAGCTTGGTGAACTCGTCGGCCTGCAGGCTCGCCCCGCCGACCAGCGCACCGTCGATGTTGTCGCACGCGATCAGTTCGGCGATGTTGCCCGATTTGACCGACCCGCCGTACAGCACGCGGACCTCGTCGGCCACCTCGGCGCCGTACTTGTCGGCCAGCGCGGCCCGCAGCGCCTTGCAGACCTCCTCGGCGTCGGTCGCCGTCGCGACCTTGCCGGTGCCGATGGCCCACACCGGCTCGTATGCCACCACGACGTCCTTGACCTGCTCGGCCTTGAGCCCCTTCAGCGCGGCGAGCAGCTGCTGGTGGCAGTGGTCGACGTGGCCGCCCGCCTCCCGCACCTCCAGCTTCTCCCCGACGCACAGGATCGGCTTGATGCCGTGCTTGAGCGCCGCCCGCACCTTCTTGCCGACCAGCTCGTCGTCCTCGTGGTGGTACTCGCGCCGCTCGGAGTGCCCGACCGTCACGTAGGAGCACCCGAGCTTGGCGAGCATCGGACCGGACACGTCACCGGTGTAGGCCCCGGAGTCGTGCGGCGAGAGGTCCTGGGCGCCGTAAGTCAGCAGCAGCTTGTCCCCGTCGACCAGGGTCTGAATGCTGCGGATGTCGGTGAACGGCGGGAGCACCGCGACGTCCACCTTCGCGTAGTACTTCTCCGGCAGCGAGAAGGCGATCTTCTGCACCAGGGCGATGGCCTCGAGGTGGTTGAGGTTCATCTTCCAGTTGCCCGCGATGAACGGCTTGCGCGCCATCAGGCACCACCTTCCAGCACCGCGACGCCCGGCAGCTCCTTGCCCTCGAGGTACTCCAGGGAAGCGCCACCACCGGTCGAGATGTGCGAGAACTTCTCCTCCGGCAGGCCCAGCACCCGCACCGCGGCCGCCGAGTCGCCGCCGCCGACCACGCTGAACGCGCCGGAGTCCGCGATCGCCTGCGCGACACCCTTGGTGCCCGCCGCGAACCGGGCCATCTCGAACACGCCGGCCGGGCCGTTCCAGAACACCGTCTTCGCCGCGGCGACCTCGGCCGCGAAGTGCTCGGTGGTCCGCGGGCCGATGTCCAGGCCCATCCAGCCGTCCGGGATCTTCTCGGCCGCGACGGTGTCGGTGGCCGCGTCGGCCGCGAACTTGTCCGCGACCACCACGTCGGAGGGCACGACGATCTTGTCGGCGTGCTCGGCCAGCAGCTTGCGCGCGGTCTCCACGTAGTCCTGCTCCAGCAGGGAGGAGCCCACGCTGTGGCCCTGGGCGGCCAGGAACGTGAAGGCCATGCCGCCGCCGATCAGCAGCCGGTCGACCTTCGGCAGCAGCGCCTCGATCACGGCGAGCTTGTCCGACACCTTCGACCCGCCGAGCACGACCACGTAGGGCCGCTGCGGGTCGCCGGTCAGCTTGCTCAGCACCTCCAGCTCCGCGAGCACCAGGCCGCCGGCGTAGGCGGGCAGCGCGCGGGCCACGTCGTAGACCGAGGCCTGCTTGCGGTGCACCACGCCGAAGCCGTCGGAGACGAACGCACCCCCGCGCCCGCCGGCGCCAGAGGCATCAGCACTGTCGCCGGTCAGGGCCGCGAGGTCGCGGGCCAGCTCGGCCCGCTCGTCCTCCACCTTGCTGGTCTCGCGCGGGTCGAACCGCACGTTCTCCAGCAGCGCGACGTCGCCGTCGGCCAAGCCGGCGACGACCGCGCGGGCCTGCTCGCCGACCACGTCACCGGCCAGGCGGACCTCCTTGCCGAGCAGCTCGCCCAGCCGGTCGGCGACCGGGCGCAGCGAGTACTTGGCCTCGGGGGTGCCCTTCGGGCGGCCGAGGTGGGCCGCCACGATCACCTTCGCGCCGGCCTCGGCCAGCCGCTTGATCGTCGGCAGCGCGGCCCGCACCCGGCCGTCGTCGGTGATGACCGAGCCGTCGAGCGGCACGTTCAGGTCCGACCGGACCAGAACGCGCCGCCCGGAGACACCCTCGGACAGCAGGTCTTCGAGAGTCTTGACTGCCATGGCCTCAGGAGAGCTTCGAGCCGACGAGCTTGACCAGGTCCGCGAGGCGGTTCGAGTAGCCCCACTCGTTGTCGTACCAGCCGAAGACCTTCACCTGGTTGTCGATGACCTTGGTCAGCGGCGCGTCGAAGATGCACGAGGCCGGGTCGTTGACGATGTCGCTGGAGACGATCGGGTCCTCGCTGTAGCGCAGGATGCCGGCCAGCGGGCCCTCGGCGGCGGCCTTGTAGGCGGCGTTGATCTCCTCGACGGAGGCCTTCTTGGCCAGGTCGACGGTGAGGTCGGTGATCGAGCCGGTGGGCACCGGGACACGCAGCGAGTAGCCGTCCAGCTTGCCGTTCAGCTCGGGCAGCACGAGGCCGATGGCCTTGGCGGCGCCGGTGGAGGTGGGCACGACGTTCAGGGCGGCGGCGCGGGCGCGGCGCGGGTCCTTGTGCGGGCCGTCCTGCAGGTTCTGGTCCTGCGTGTAGGCGTGGATGGTGGTCATCAGGCCCTTCTCGATGCCGAAGGCCTCGTGGAGGACCTTGGCGAGCGGGCCGAGGCAGTTGGTGGTGCAGGACGCGTTGGAGATGATCGTCTGCGAGCCGTCGTAGAGGTTGTCGTTGACGCCCAGCACGACCGTCAGGTCCTCGCCCTTGGCGGGCGCGGAGATGATGACCTTCTTGGCGCCACCGGCGATGTGGGCCTTGGCGGCGTCGGCGTTGGTGAAGAAGCCGGTGGACTCGACGACGACGTCCACGCCAAGGTCGCCCCAGGGCAGGTTCGCCGGGTCGCGCTCGGCGAGCGCTTTGATGGTCTTGCCGCCGACGACGATGCCGTCGTCGCTGACCTTGACCTCGTCGGGGTAGCGGCCCAGGACGCTGTCGTACTTGAGCAGCTGCGCCATGGTCGCGACATCGCCGAGGTCGTTGAACGCGACCACCTCGATGTCATGGCCCGCGGCCTGCACGGCGCGGAAGAAGTTGCGGCCGATCCGACCGAAGCCGTTCACACCTACGCGAACCGTCACTGCTGCTTCTCTCCTCGGGTCCGTCCCGGCTCCGCGGAACCGGGCACACATCTTCGGGCTCAGGCCAACCCTAGCTGGGCTGGCCTGCGTCTACTCGCACACCCTAACGAGATGTGCACCACCGTGGGGAATCGATCAAGACGACGATCAAGATGACAGATCTCGCTCGACGGGAGTGCGGAATTTCGGTATGACGGCGACCCCGCCGAGACGGCCGTGCAACCGTTCGGCGGCGGCCTCCACGGCCGCCGTTCCGTCGGCCCCGACGTCCTCCAGCAGACGGATCGCTATCTCCCCGTCGGGGCGCTGCCCCCACCCGCCGACGACCCGGCCCTCCCACCACACGGTCGGGCCGATGTTGCCGGTGCGGTCGAACAGCAGCGGCTGGTGCTCCCCCAGGAACCAGCCTCGCTCCTGCCAGCCCATCGGGGTCGGGTCCAGCGCCGGGAGCAGCGCGGCGACCGGCTCCGGCTCCGGGACCGGCTCGTCGTCGCCGGGCAGGGCGATGCCGGGGCCGCCGTCGAGGTCCACCTCCGCAGGCCCGATCGCGGTGAGCGCCTTCTTCACCTGCCCCGCCGTCCAGCCGGTCCACCACTTCAGGTCGGCGACCGGCGCCGGGCCGAAGGCGCGCAACCAGCGGCGGGCGAGCTCGACGCGGGCGGTGCCGGCGTCCACCGGCTCCAGCCCGGGCAGCCAGGTCTCGGTGGTGGACCAGGCGTACTGGGTGGACAGCCAGGTGCCGCGGGGGCGGCCGCGGACGATCCGGCCGGACGCGGCGAGCAGGAACAGGACGCGGTTGGTGATGTAGCCGCGCGCCTCGTACGGCTTGCCCGCGGCCATCACGATCTCGGTGCGCAGGCGCGGCTCGCCGTCGGCGATCTGCTGGGCGAAGGCGGGCTCGCGGGCCTTCAGCGCGGCGTAGGCGCCCTCCTCGACCTCGGCGAGCCACTCGCTCAGGTCGCCGTCGAGCTCGGCGGTGGCCAGGTGCTGGAGCAACAGCTTGCGCTGCTTGACGGCGATGTCCTCGGCGCAGGCGGCCTGCACGACCGGCACGAGCGCGGCCGGCACGACGAACATCGTGCGGCGCATGCCCAGCATCCGGACCAGCGAGCGGTCGTCGTAGAGGGCGCGCTCGACGTCGGCCGTGCCCGCCTCGGACCGCGCCAGCACCGAGAGGTGGACGGTGGCCGGATCGGTGGCGTGCAGGGCGACCAGGCTCTCCGCGACCGCGACCGGATCCCCGGCGGGCGCGTGGAGGTGGTGCCGCGTCACCAGACGGGCGCGGCGCTGGTCGTTCCCCAGTTTCGTGCTCACCCGGCGGTTCTACCACCGGGCACCGACAGTTTTCAGGAGTAGTAGTGCGGGCCCTGGTCCCACTTGAGCGTGGCCGTGGGGGCTTCGCGCTCGCGGCGACGGCGGCGGGCCGTGCCGGCCACGGTGGTCACCAGCATCGCGATCACCGCGCCGATCGCGAGGTTGATCAGCGCGGTGGCGATCTTGGCGTCCACCTTCACCGCCAGCGTCAGCGGCAGCACGATCGCGATCGCGGTGATCAGCACCATGATCCAGCCGAAGAACTGGGCGGGCGCCGAGGTGCCGAGGCTGAGCACGTGCATCAGCCCGGTCGCGAGCAGCGCCGCGGCCGCCGCGCACAGGGCGTAGGTGACGGTGTTGGCGTTGCCCCAGATGCCGTTGCCCTTGGGGGCCAGCACGGCGACGCCGAACAGGCCGCGGGCGATCAGCAGGCCGACGACGGCCACCAGCGCGGCGACGACCGCGGTCGCCACCCCGCCGGCCCACAGCCGGCCGTAGTCGGGCTCGGTCGGGTCACTGGGCGGGTATCCGGTCACCGTCCCGGGGTTGGCGGGCCGGCGGGCGGATAAACATTGGTCACCCGTGCGGCGGCGGCGATACCCTCGGCCGATGGTCTCGCCCAGCCATTTCGCGGCGTTCGCCGCCCTGGTGTTCCTGATGGTCGTCGTGCCCGGACCGAGCGTGCTGTTCACCGTGAGCCGCGCGCTGACCGTGGGGCGGCGGGACGCGCTGATCACCGTGCTCGGCAACGCCGCCGGCGTGTACACGCAGGTGGTGGCGATCGCGTTCGGGCTGGGCGCGATCGTGCAGACGTCGGCCACGGTGTTCACGGTCATCAAGCTGGCCGGGGCCGCGTACCTGGTCTACCTGGGCGTGCAGGCGGTGCGGCACCGCCGGAAGCTGTCCGAGGCGCTGGCGAGCGCGACGCCCGCCACGCGCGGCCGCACCCTGGCCGTTCTGCGCGACGGGTTCGTGGTCGGGTTCGCCAACCCGAAGTCGATCGTGTTCCTGGCCGCGGTGCTGCCGCAGTTCGTCGACCACGCGGCGGGCGGGGTGGTGGCGCAGATCCTGGTGCTGGGCATCGCGCTGCCGGTGATCGCGGTCGTGTCGGACAGCGCGTGGGCCCTGGTCGCCGGCACGGCCCGCGCCTGGTTCGCGCGGTCCCCCAAGCGCCTCGAACTCGTCGGCGGCACCGGCGGGCTGGTGATGATCGGGCTGGGCGCGGGGCTCGCTCTCAACGGTCGGAAGGACTAGACAGCACCAGGTCGAGCAGGCCCGGGAACGCCTCGTCGAACTCGGGGCGGCGCAGGCGGTTCAGCCGTCGCGGGCCCTCGTCGCGTTGTTCGATCAGGCCGGCCGCGCGCAGCACGGCGAAGTGGTGGCTGCGCGTGGCCTTCGTGACCGGCAGGTCGAACGTGCCACACGCCTTGGTCCAGTCGGGCAGCTCCGCCAGCTCGCGCAGGATCGCGCGGCGCACCGGATCGGCGACGGCGGTCAGCGCGTCCTGCAGCGGCACGTCCTTCGGGTGGACGTGGGTCAGGCCGCGCGCTCGCGCTGTGTTCGATGCTTGTCGTACACTCATGTGGTCGACCTCCATCGAACACTCTAGACGCCCGGAGCGGACATGACCCGACACCTCGCGGCCACCTTCGGCCCCGACTCCCGCAATCGCCTGGACGCGGCCACCGCACCGGGGATCGAAGGGGCGCTCGCCGCGCTGGAAACGTTCTACTTCGCCTTCAACCAGCGGGACTCCGACGTCTTCGCCCGAGTTTGGACGCAGGACGCGCTAGCCCAGCTGAACAACCCGCTGGGCGGCATCCTCCGCGGCGGCGAGGCCATCTCGGCGCTGTACGACAAGGTGTTCCACGGCCCCGCGCGCGTGACGGTCACCTTCGGCGATGTCGTCGAGTACGCCGGCGACGGGCACGCGCTGTTCGCCGGGCGCGAGACGGGCTCCTACGTGGTCGACGGCCGCGAGGTGCCGCTGCGGATCCGCACCAGCCGCTACTTCCGCTACGAGGACGGCCGCTGGGCGCAGTTCCACCACCACGGCAGCATCGACGACGCGGCGGAGCTGGCCGCGTACCAGTCGGCTATCCGGGGCTGACCGCTCCTCACGCGACAGCGCACGCCGAACGTGGAACTCGCGCCCGCGAACGTGGAACTCGCGCGCGGGAGCGTGTGACTCGCGTCATGCGGGGGTTTGCTCCCCTGGCTTGCTGAACAGCCGCGTCGCCGAGATGCGCGCCGTGCCGTCCGGCTCGCCCAGGTCGTCGAGGTGGTTGCGGATCGTCGCGTCGACCGAGAGGTACTTGCGGCCCGCCCGGAGGTCCGCGTCGTTGCGCAGCCGGACGATCAGCGGGAACTCGGACAGCGCGCCGGCGTCGAACAGGCCCGTCGTGTAGATCAGCTGCACCCCGAGCGCCTCCGCGACGACCCGCTGCAGCTCCAGCAGGTACCCGGCGGACGCGCGACCGATCGGGTTGTCCAGGAACAACACCCCGGAGTGCCGGTTGCGCACCAGCCCGCGGTTGTTGGCCCGCAGCGCGGCCAGCGTGCAGTACAGGATGATCGCCGCGGTGAGCTGCTGCCCGCCGGAGAACACGTCGCGGATCTCCGACACCCGCTGGCGTTCTGTGCGCAGCACCGAGTCCGGCTTGAGGATGTCCACCCGGAACCCCTTGGGCACCGCGGCCCGCACGCCGCGCAGCACCAGCGACATCCCGTCGCGCTTGACGTCGCGGCCGTCGCTGGTCTTGCCGACCGCCGCCTCGTCGACGACCTGCCCGAGCGCCTCCGACAGCTGCGGCTCCTCGGGGTCGCCGAACCGGATCCGCAGGAACTCCTGCCCGGACCAGCCGCCGAGCCCCTCCGGCAGCCGCGACAGCCGTTGCGCCGACCGCAGCATCCGCAGCGCGCCCTCGACCATGCCCTGCAGCCGCGCCACGATCCCGGACCGGTGCCGGTCGATCTGCGCCAGGTCGTCGGTCAGCGTGCGCAGCCGCGGCTTCAGCGCGGCCGACCACTCCCGCGCGTGCGCGGGCAGGCTGTCCCGGCGCACCGACACGATCTGCTGCCGCACCGGGCTGGTCAGCTTCTCGAACCGCTTGTCGGTCGCGTACTGGGCGAGCGCGTCCGCCGCCGCCCGCACCCGCTTCTCCGCGCTGTCGACGGCCGCCTCGGCGTCGGTCAGCGTCGTGTTCAGCTTGCGGTAGCGGGCCTGCGCCGCTTCCACGTCGCCGTCGAACACGGTCTCCGGCTCGCCCTCGGGGGCCAGGTGCGCCATCGACTCGGCGAGCATCTTGAACCCGGCCGCCGACGCGGTGGCCGCCTCCAGCGTGCGCTCGGCTTCCGCGCGCCGCGCCTGCGCTTCCTCCAGCGCGCGGGCCGCGGCCGACGCCTCCTCGACGGCCTCGTCGATCAGCTCGCGGCCGTGCTCGACGTCGCGCGGCCGAGTCTCCAGCGACGCGTTCTGCTTCGGCAGCTGGTCCAGCTCGGCCTTGCAGGTCGCGACCAGGCCGATCGCCTCGCTGTGCTCGGCCTCCAGCGCGGACACCGTGCGGCCGGCACGCGCCAGGGCAGCGGCACGGGTCGCGGCGTCCGACCCGTCCGGGGTTTCCAGCAGGCGCGCGGCCTGCTCCCGCACCGCCGGCTCCAGCGCCTCCAGCGCCGCCCGCGCCGTGGACTCGGCGCTTTCCGCCTGGTCCAGCTCCGCCCGCAGGTCGCTGCCGACCTCGACGCGGGCGTAGGCGTCGCTGGCCGCGGCGAACGCCCGGCGCAGCGCGTCGACCGGTTCGCTCGGCACCGGCTCGTCCTCGGACACCGATCCCCCGCCCGGCACCTCGGCCAGCTCGGCGCGGGCGTGGGTGACCGTGCGGCGGTGGCCGTCGGCGGTGCGCTGCTCCTCGGCCGCTTCCTCGCGCAGCCGGGCCGCGCGCGACGCCGCCTGCTCCGCTTCGGCCTCGGCGCGCGTGACGATCTCCTGCGCGCGCTCGACCGTTTCGGTCCACTGTGGAATCAACGCGACGCGCTCGGCCAGCTCGGCCAGCTTGCGGGCGCGTTCCTCGCTGCCGCGCGCCTCGGCACGCAGGGCCGGGATCGCCTCCCGCAGCCGGGTGCGGCGCGCGGCCAGATCGGCCAGTGCGCGTTCCTGAGCGACCACCGCGGCTTCGGCCTCGGTCTGCTCGGTGGCCGCGGCTTCGGCTTCCTCGGCGAGGGTGGCCAGCGCGCCGGGCGGGTAGTCCTCGCGCCACGTGGTGAGCTTCCACTCCAGCGCGGCGTCGTCGCCGATCGCTTCGGTGAGCGCTTCGAGCTGCTTCTGGCGGCGGGCGTGCCGGGCGGCGATGGCCTGGCGCTCGGTGTCGGCCGCCTCCTCGTCGTACATCGCGGGGTTGGGCGGGACCAGGAAGTCCACGCCGGGCGCCGCGCCCTCGGCCCGCACCGCCTGCGTGGTGCCGACCGGCAGCACCACGCTCGGCAGGAGCTTGGCGTCGGCGAGCACCTGCCGCGCGCGGTCCAGCTGCGCGGCGTCGTTGACGAGCACCCCGCCGAGCAGGTGCGGCAGGTCTCGCAGCACCCGCTCGCGGCCCGCGGCGTCCATCGTGGACAGATAGCGCCAGCCCGACCACGCGGTGATCCCGGCCGCCTCCAGAACGTCCAAAGCGGACTGGACCTCCGGCGGCGCGGGCAGCAGCCCGCCGGACCCGAGCGCCGCCAGCGCCCGCTCGTCCACCGACTCCTCCATGCGCAGGGCGGTCTGCTCACGTTCGGCGGTGGCGCGCGCCTCGCGCAGCCGGGTCAGCAGCGCGGGCGTGTCGGTCTCCAGCTGGACGTTGTCGCCGCCGAGCAGCTCCAGCAGCCGCGGGTGCGCGGCGAGGCTGTCCGACCGCCGGTGCGCCTTGGCCAGCTCCTCGGCAGCGTGCGCGGCCCGGGACCGCGCGGTCGCGGCCCGCTGTTGCGCGGCGTGCAGGGCGGCCTGCGCCTGGGCGTGGTCCTCGGCGACCCCTTCGAGTTCGCTCTCCCGCGCGGCCAGCTCGGTGGTCGCGTTCTCGCCGCGGGTGCGGGCCTCCTGCGCGGCGGCGGCGACCTGGGTGCCGTCGCTGAGCAGCCCGTCGCGGACGGCCTGCTGCACCTGCGCGCGCACCTCCTCGATGCGGCGGGTCAGCTGCCCCAGTTCGGCGCGGTGCCCGGCGGCGGTGGCGGTGGCCGCGTCCCGCTGGTCCTGCGCGGCCGCGGCGGCGGTGCGGGCGGTCTCGGCGCGGGCCTCGGCCGCCTGCGCCTGCTCCTCGGCCTCCCGCGCCAGCGCGAGCAGGCCGCGGGCGAGCGCGGTGGCGGCCGCGTTCTTGGCTTCCAGGGCCGGTTTCGCGCTCTGCTCGCGGTCGCCGACGAGCTTGCGGATGTCGGTCGCCTTGCGCGCGGCGTTGACGTGAGCCAGGACGGTGCCGGTCTCGCGCCACGCGGCCGCGGCCTCGCGGGCCTTCGCCAGCTCCTCGTCGATCCGCGCCTTCTGCGCGGTCGCGTCGGCCAGGCGCATCTCCCCGACCACGCGGCGCAGCTCGGTGACGACGGCGTTGCGGCGGCGGCAGTCGCCCTCGGCCAGTTTCTCCGCGTCCCGCGTCTCGTCCACATAGGACTTCAACCCGTCGAGGCGCTCGGCCTCCAGCTCGTGCCGCGCGATCACCGATCCGGCGAGCGCGCGGGCCTCCTCGCGCGCGACCGCGGCGAGCTTGCGGGACGCGGCGGCGAGCGACTCCTCCTCGGTGAGCGGCGTGAGCAGGTCCAGCGCCCCGGCCACGAAGTCGCGCTCGGACATCAGCTCGCCGCGCTGCCCGAGGTTGTGCGCGTAGGTCTGCACGACCTCGGCCAGGTCCTTCGGGTCGTCCTCGGGGATCACCGCGCGCAGCAGGAACTCGACGAACGCCTCGTCGGAGGTGAACGCGAACGCGTCGGCCGCCTCACCTTCGCCGGCGTTCATCGCGCGCTGGTAGCGGAACAGCTCGGTGTCCAGGCCGAGGGTGTCCAGCCGCTCGGTCCACTCGTGGTGGCGGCGGGTGGTGAACAGCTCCAGCTCCGGCTCGGCCTTGTGCGCGCGCTCCAGCTGCTCGGCGAACCCGGACATGGTCAGCAGGCGGCCGTCCTCGGTGAACGGCAGCGACTCCAGTCCGAGCGCGGCGGTGGGACGGAAGCAGTACCACGAGTCGACCAGGTTCGCCGGGTCGTTGGACACGACGTGCCCGCGCCACTCCGACACCTTGCCGGTGATGACCCGCTGCCCGGTCTCGGTGTGCTGCCACTCCAGCACGACGTGCGCGACGTCCTTGGCCATCACGAACTTCTCCAGCACGCGCGTGCTGGTGGTGCCCACCACCTGGCGCCGCCCGGGCAGCATGACCGAGAAGATCAGCTTGATCAGCACGGACTTGCCGCCGCCGTTCTCCAGGAACAGCACGCTCGCCGGAGACGGCCGCCGCGGCAGGCTGCCGTCGGCGGAGTGGATCCCGGCGGTGAACAACGCGTCCTGCGCCGGCGCCTTGACCAGCGGGCCGACGCCACTGAAGTCCAGCAGCACGTTCTGGTAGCGCGCGCCCGCCGGGCCGACGGAGTGCAGGCGCACCCGCGAAAGCTCGTACACCGATCTCCCCCTACAGAGTGTCCGAAATGGACGGGCGCAGCGTGCCCTCGCCGTCGGAGACCGCGACCACGCCGAGGGCCAGCAGCTCCTCGAACGCGCTGTCCGCGGCCAGTTCCCGCACCTGCACCTGGTAGCGCGGCGTGGTCCGGTAGGTGCCGCCCTGCTCGCCGCTGACCTGCACCAGGAACCCCTGGTCGGCCAGGAACCGCAGCGCGCGGGAGACCATGCCGCGCGTGGTGTCCGAAGCCAGGCGGCCGTCCTTGGTCGCCGCGGCTTCGGGGCGGCGGGCGTAGGCGCGCCAGGCCTGTTCCAGCTCCGGCGAGTCGGACAGCGGGTCGTTGTTGGCCTCGGCCTTCGCGGCACGCTCGTCGAGGATCCGGCACGCCTCGCGCACCACGCCGTCCACCTGGTCGACGCTGACCCGGCCGATGTAGGTGTCGTTGGCCAGGTCGTCCGGGCGCGGGTAGCCCAGCGCCGCGGTGGCGAGGTGCACGAGGCCGTGCAGCACCTTCTCGGTGTCGCGGCGCTCGCGGATCTTGCTCTGCCGCGCGTAGCTGTCCATTTTGACCTCGAACACCGACTCGTCGGTGGCGGCCAGCACCGCGCCCGCCTGGTGGCTCACGTCGAGCACCATCAGGCCCAGCCCCGCGGCGACCGAGTTGGTCAGCTGCTTGAACGCGCTGTCCTCGCCGTAGCGGCGCACGAGATCGGCGTAGACCACATCGCGCGAGGGCAGGTGCTTGGGCCGCATGCCGAACGAGATCAGCCGCGCGGCGTTCTCGGCGTCGCCGGTGGTCACCGGGCGGGTCATGCGGCCCCCTCTTCGTCTTCCTCGCGTTCCAGCCGCGCCGTGCTCAGCAACAGGTCGGCTCCCCCGAACTCGGGGTCCTCCAGCAGCGTGCCGTCGTCGACGGCCAGCAGCGCCCGGTCGTCCCCCTGCCGGACGGCGGCGCCCACCTCGGGACTGTAGGAGTGCAGCGCCCGCAGCGCCACCAGACGCGGCAGCTCCGGGTCGAGCTCGCGGGCCTCGGCCAGCACGCCGGACAGCCGTCGCGGCACCTCCGGCAGGTCCAGCAGCTCGTCGGCCCGCCGCCATTGCTCGTCACTGTAGTGGTCGAGGCTTTCCGGCGGGACGAGCTCCGGCTCCGGCACCTCGCCGACCACCTTGTCCCGCTCCGGCGCGGGCCGCAACAGCAGCGAGACCAGCGACGGCAGCGCGGGCACGGTCGGCACCACCAGGCCCGCCGACGCGTGGAACCAGGACTCCAGCGGCACGACGGCGTCGGCGATGGGCAGCTCCAGCGCGGGCATCAGGATCTGGCCGAACAGGTCGACGGTGGCGCGCTGCGGCGGCCCGGAGAACTGCTGGCGGTCCTGCTCCGCGCGGAACACCGCGCCGGCGGCCTGCAGCCGGGCCTGCAGCTGCGTGTGGCGGCTGATGCAGTCGCTGACGATGTCGACCAGCTCGGCGGCGCGGCGCTTGTGGTCGACGTCCTCGGCCTCGTCGCGGGCCGCGGTGATGTTGCGGAGGATCGCGTTCTCCGCGCGGAAGCGGGCCTCGATGTGGGTCAGCGCCGAGTCCAGCAGCTCGGGCATCTCGCGGTCCCAGTCCACCGCCCGCACGTCGCGGCGGGTGGCGTCCAGTTTGGCGCGCAGCGTCTCGCCGTACTGGACGGTGCGGTAGCGGGCCTGCTCGGCGGCGAGCTTGGCGTCGGCGAGGCGGCCGCGGCTGATCAGGTTCTCCAGCTTGACCTCGGCCGCGATCTGCGCGGACTCCACGTCGGTGTCCAGCGCGCCGACCAGCACGTTGATCGCCTCGTCGCTGGCGCGCAGGTACACCTCGCCGTCGGGCGCGGCCAGCTCGACGAGCAGTTTGAAGTCGAACGCACGGCGCCGGTAGGTGCCGTTCGCGTCGAGGCTGCCGTAGACGCGGCGGAATCCGCGGTCGGTGGTGCCGACGTTGATCAGGTTGTCCAGCACCCAGCGGGCGACGCGCAGGTGCTCCTCGGCCGGGCGGCGCGGGGCCTGCGCGGCGATGAACGGCTGCAGGCGCCGGACGACGTCGTCGTGGTTGGCGCCGGTGTCGAAGTCCATCGCGATGGTGACCAGGTCGATCGTGTGCAACGCGATCTCGGCCATCTGGTAGACCGTGGCGTCGGCCCAGTCGAGCTTGGACTTGCGCGCGTCCAGGTCGTGCAGGGGCGCGGTGCAGGCGAGCGCCTTGAGCCGCCGGGCCAGGCCCTCGTCCACCAGCCCCCCGCTGATCAGGTCCGAGTCACGCACAGCGCGCCAGACTACTAGGGGGTCCGCTCCCGCTCGACTTCACGCTCGTAGGTGCGCAGCGTGTCGATCACCAGGCGCCGCTGCTCGGGGGTGAGCGGATCGAAGGCGGTGCGCCAGGCGCGAGCGCCGGCGGCGAGCCAGCCCTCGACCTCGGCGCGGTAGGTCGCGGCGATGCTCACGATCGTGCGCCGCCGGTCACTCTCGTCCTCGGTGCGGTCGAGGATCCCGCGGCGGCTGAGGTCGCCGACCATCAGGCTGACGGTGGTGGGCGCGACTTCGAGCCGCGCGGCCAGCTCGTTGACCGTCATCGGCCCGTCGAACAGCAGGTAGGACAGCAGCGACAGGTGCCGCGGGGCGAGGTTGAAGTCACGCAGCCGCTCCGGCACCGGCAGCTTCTTGGCGCGGCCGACCAGCCGCGGCAGGAGCAGCAGCATGGTGCGGACGGCCTCGTCGGCGGTCGGTGCGTCGCTCGCCATGCCCGTCATGATCCCACGTCGCTAAGGTCGCCCCATGCACGCACTGAGCAGGGACGAGTGGCTGGAGTTCGCCTCCACCGGCACGCGCACCGGGAAGCTGGGCGTCACACGCGCCGACGGCAGCCCGCACGTGACGCCCATCTGGTTCGTCGTCGGCACCGGCGACGGCGCCGACGAGCTGATCTTCAACACCGGCGCGGCGTCGGTGAAGGGGCGGGCGCTGCGGCGGGATCCGCGGTTGTCGCTGTGCGTGGACGACCAGGAGCCGCCGTTCGCGTTCGTCCAGTTCACCGCCGAGGCGACGCTGCACGAGGACCTGGACGAGATGCTGCACTGGTCCACCCGCATCGGCGCGCGCTACATGGGCGAGGACCGGGCGGACGAGTTCGGCAAGCGCAACGCCGTGCCCGGCGAGCTGCTGGTCCGGGCGCGCATCACGAAGGTGATCGCGTACGGCGGCCTCGCCGACTGATTTCCGCCAGCCCGCGGCCGTCCGGGCGCGCAGACTGGGCGGGGTGATCTCGGACGTCGCGGGCTTCGACTGGCCCGCCCTCACGGCAGAACTGAACGACACCGGCTGCGCCCTCACCCCGCCGCTCCTGAGCGCGCGGGAGTGCCGGGAGCTGTCGGCGCTGTACGACGACGTGGGCCGCTTCCGGTCGACGATCGACATGGCGCGGTTCCGGTTCGGCTCCGGCCAGTACCGCTACTTCGCCTACCCGCTGCCGGATCCGGTCGCCCGCCTGCGCGCGGCGTTCTACCCGCACCTGCTGCCGATCGCGCGGGACTGGGCGGCGAAGCTGGGGTGGGACGCGCCGTGGCCGGACGACCTGGAGACCTGGCTCGACCGGTGCCACCGGGCGGGCCAGGTCCGGCCGACGCCGATCCTGCTGCGCTACGGCGCCGGCGATTGGAACGCGCTGCACCGCGATCTCTACGGCGAGCTGGTGTTCCCGCTGCAGGTGGTGATCGGGCTCGACGCGCCCGGCACCGATCACACCGGCGGCGAGTTCCTGCTGGTCGAGCAGCGGCCGCGCGCGCAGTCACGCGGCACGGTGACCCAGCTGCCGCAGGGCCACGCGCTGATCTTCACCACGCGGGACCGGCCGGTGCGGTCCACCCGCGGCTGGTCGGCGGCGCCGGTGCGGCACGGTGTGAGCACCGTCCGCACCGGCATCCGCCACACCCTGGGCCTGGTCTTCCACGACGCCACGTGAGGCGTCAGGCGATCTCCCGCAGCCCCGAGCCGTCCGCCGCGCGCAGCGTCGCCAGCGGCGGGCGCTGCTCGCAGGCCAGGTCGGTGACCACCAGCTCGCGGTCGACACCGTGCCCGGACTCGCCCCGGCGGAACTGGGCGAGCATCGTGGCGGGCGGTTCGGCCGAGACCAGGCGGCCGTAGCGTTCCAGCCGGTCGAACACGGTCAGCATGATCTGGCCGGACATGCGCCCCAGCGCCTGCGTGTTCTGGTGCCTGTGGGTGCGTTTGCCGAGGTCGACCTGCGCGAGCGCGTCCAGCCCGTAGGTCTCCAGGATGTCGATCAGGTGCCCGACCTCGACGCCGTAGTTCGCCACGAACGGCACCCGTTCCAGCACCTCGCGCCGCCCGGCGTACTCGCCTGCCAGCGGCTGCACGAACCCGGCCAGTTCGGGCCAGTAGAGGTTGAGCAGCGGGCGCGCAACCAGCTCGGTGACGCGGCCGCCGCCGTCGGCGTCGGTGCTCACCGCCCCGACCAGCGGCCGGTGGTAGAAGCCCTTGACGTAGGCGATGGAGTCGTCGGTCAGCAGCGGGCCGAGCAGGCCGGTCACGTAGTCGCTGGTGAAGTCGTACAGATCGCCGTCGACGAACACGACGATGTCCCCGGTGGAAGCCGCCAGCCCCTTCCACAGGGCCTCCCCCTTGCCCTGCAGCCCGGGCAGGGCGGACAGGACCGAATCCTGGGCCACCACCGTCGCGCCCGCTTCCGCGGCCACCCGGGCGGTCGCGTCCTGCGAACGCGAGTCGACGACCATGACCTCGTCGACCAGCTGGTGGCGCTCGACGAGGTCGCGGCGGATCGTGCGCACGATGTCGCCGACCGTCGCCTCCTCGTCCCTGGCCGGGATCACCACGCTGACCGTCGTGTCCCCCTTGGCGGCGACCAGATCGGCCACCGGCCAGTCACCCGCCTGGCTGCTGCGCCGGGGCAGCCAGGAGCCGACGTCGGCGGACACCTGCGGCGCCGCCACCTTCCTCGCCCTGAAGCCTCGCATGCGCATCCCCTTCCCCGAACCGGACATCGGCGTGATCGATGCTTCGGCAGACGGGTTTCGCCGGTCGCTCCGGGATGAAACCGGCAGGTTACGAGTTCGTACCCGGCAACGGGCGGTCGTAACACACCTTGCACATCCGTCGCGTTTGAACTTCAGTGCAGCAGCGGACAGGACCGGCCCTGCGCCGGGGCTTGTGTCTCAGGCCGGGCGGTGACCGTGGGGTAGCCGTCCACCTGCGTGGCGCTGGGCGGTCCGGTCAGCCGCACGAGCAGGTTGGCCGCCCGCGCGCCGGTCTGGGCGTGCACCGCGGTCACCGTGCACACGATCTGGTCCTTCGCCAGTTCGGGCAGGGTTTCCAGCGGCGCGCTGAGGCTCACCGAGACGACCCCCTGGTCCAGCGCCCCGACCGAGACGCCGAGCGCGCCGGCGGGGAGCATGGTGGCGTAACCGGCGGCGGCCTCCTGCGGGTTCGGCCCGGCCAGGAGGAGGGTGACCGCGTCGGGCACCGTGCCGAGGTGACCGGTCTGCCGGACGACGGGCGCGAGCTTGCCCGCCTTGAGGAAGAACAGGATCGGCCCCGGCGCGGCCCCGACCGGCGGGTCGCCCGCGGAAACCGGATCGGTGGGGCGCACCCCGCAGCCGGCGAGCACCAGCACGAGCAACAGCCAGGTCCAGCGCACGGTCACCACCGCCCCGGCACCCGCAGCACGAACCGGGCGCCGCCGCCCGGGTCGTTGCCGGCCTCGATCGTGCCGCCGTGCAGTCCGGCGTTCTTCTCCGCGATGGACAACCCCAGTCCGCTCCCCTCCGACCGCGATCGCGCGGTGTCGGCCTTGTAGAACCGGGCGAACACGTGCGGGAGCACGTCGTCGGGCAGGCCCGGCCCGTGGTCGGTGACCTCGACGACGGCGTCCGCGCCCGACGCGGACAGCCGCACCCGCACCGGCGGCTCGCCGTGCCGCAGCGCGTTGCCGACCAGGTTCGCCACGATGACGTCGAAGCGCCGCGCGTCCACCGCGGCGATGATGCCGGGCGGCAGATCGGCCTCGACGCGCTCGGTCCACTGGCGGGTGCGCAGGGTCGCGGCGATCAGCTCGCCGAGGTCGGCCTCGCGCCGGTCCATGCGGGCGCGGCCGTTGTCGAAGCGGGAGATCTCGATGAGGTCGTCGACGAGCCGGGTCAGCTTGCGGGTTTCCTCGCTCACCAGCCGGGTGGCCGTGGCGGCGTCGCCCTGCAGGCGCGCCCCCTCCTCGTCGAGCACTTCGGTCACGGCGGTCATCGCGGCGAGCGGGGTGCGCAGCTCGTGCGACACGTCGGCGACGAACCGGCGCGCGTCGGCCTCCATGCGGCGCAGCTCCCCCACCGACTTCTCCAGGCTGGCGGCGGATTCGTTGAACGTGCGCGCCAGTTCGGCCAGTTCGTCCCCGCCGCGCTCGGGCAGGCGGGTGGACAGCCGGCCGTGGGCGAGCTGGCGAGCGCCGTCCCGCAGGCGGCGCACCGGTCGCAGCACCGCGCCCGCGGCCAGCCACGCCAGGACTACCGCCAGCGGCACCGCGACGGCCGCGGTGCGCCAGCCGTTGAGCGCGAACTCGCTGATCTGCTGTTGTTCGGCGCTCAGCGAGAACAACCCGTACACCTCCAGCCCGGACGGGACGCGGTTGAAGCCGGTGTCGATGGTCATGACGGGCATGCCGACCACGAGTTCGGGCCTGCCGATGTCGATGCGCTGGAACATCAGCCGCTGCTCGGCGCCCACGCGGGCCACCAGTTCGGGTGGCACCAGCCCCATCGACCCGCGGACATCCGAGGACAGGGAGCCGTAGCGGGCGACGGCGGCCGACGGGACCGACCGCACGAGCTGGTTGAGGGTGGCCTGGTCGGGCGGCATCCGCAGGGTGGGGGCGATGGCGTCCACGTCGTCGCGCAGCTTGGCCATCACCTGGTCCTGGGTGGCGGCGAGCACGGTGCGCCGCGCGGTGACGTAGTTGGCGCCGGTCGCGCCGACGGTCGCCAGCACCGCGACGAGACTGATGATCAGCACCAGCCGCGCCCGGATTCCGCGCAGCCGCGCGAGAAGCCGTCTGATCACAGTGGACCGAACCGGTAGCCGAAGCCGCGCACGGTGCGGACGTACACCGGCGCCGCGGGCTGATCTTCCAGTTTCGCCCGCAGCCGCTGCACGCACGCGTCGACGAGCCGCGAGTCGCCGAGGTAGTCGTGTTCCCACACCAGTTCGAGCAGTTGCTGGCGGCTGAGGACGCGGCCGGGCACGCGGGACAGTTCGAGCAGCAGCCGTAGTTCGGTGGGGGTGAGGTGGACGGGTTCACCGTTCTTGGTGACCTCGCAGGCGGCGCGGTCGATGGTGAGGGCGCCGTGTTGTTCGCGGGCCTGGCCTGCCGCGCCGCCGCGGCGCAGGACCGCCTTGATGCGCGCGTCGAGGACGCGGGGTTGCACGGGTTTGACCACGTAGTCGTCGGCGCCGGCTTCGAGCCCGCCGACCACGTCGATGTCGTCGCCGCGGGCGGTGAGCATGATGATCGGGACCGGGCCGGTGGCGCGGATGCGGCGGCACACCTCGAACCCGTCGATGCCGGGGAGCATCAGGTCGAGCAGCACGAGGTCCGGGCGGCGGGCGTCGAGCAGCCGCAGGCCGGCTTCGCCGTCGGCCGCCGGTTCGACGTCGTGGCCGTGCCGGCGCAGGCCAAGGCACAGTCCCTCCCGGACCGCCGGGTCGTCCTCGATCAACAGCAATGTCGGCACCCGGCCGATTATGGCGGCGTTTCACCAACTCCCGCGACTCTGTAGCAAAACCATGACACGACGACGACGGGACGGGGACATCCGCGGCCGAGGCTGATCACCATGTCCGTGCAGACCAGGCCACTCCGCCGTGGCCCGATCGTCGTCCTCGTCGTCGCCGTCGTCGTGATCGCACTGGCCCTCGGCGCCGCGCTCGCCCTCCGCGGCAGCGCCGCCGAGCCGGTACCGGCCGACTCCGCGGCGACGAGCGTTGTCGTCTACGACCGCAAGCAGAACCGCCCGCTGCGCCAGGAGGGCGCCGACACGCGTTACCGGTCGGCGTCGCTGGTGAAGCTGCTGATCGCGGTCGACCTGGTGCAGCGCGGGCACGTGACGCCCGACCGGCCGAGCCCGCGGGTGACGAGAATGCTGTCGTACAGCGACGATGCGATCGCCAACCAGCTGTGGGAGTCCGGCGGCGGCCCCGACATCGTCCGCCGCACGGCGACCTCGCTCGGTCTGACGGCCACCGAGCCCCCCGCGGACCCAGGCCGCTGGGGCGACACACTCCTGTCGGCCGATGACGTGGTCAAGATCTACCGGGCGGTGCTGGCCATGCCGTCCCGCGAGCGGCAACTGATACTCGACCCGCTCCGGGACGCGCACCAGGTGGCGGCTGACGGGGTCGACCAGTACTTCGGCATCCCGGACGCGTTACCGGGCAGGCCGTGGGCGATCAAACAGGGCTGGGCGGCAGGCCGCGGTGGGGTCGACGCGCACACCAGCGGCGTGGTCGGAACCGGGGACCGGTATGTCGTGGTGGTGCTGAGCCACCGGCCAGGGGGAACGGCGCTGGAAACCGCAATGCGAGAAGTCACCGAAACAACAGCGACGATCGAAAATCTGTTGAACTGACAAACAAAACGGCAAGCCGGCAACGCAAAGCAAGCGACTACCCCAACCAGACCTCCCCCGCCCCCGATCCACAGCCGATCTTTAGTCGCCGACCAGCCGTGTCAAGGCACGCTTTCCCGCCTTGACACG
>NZ_JBEXTX010000121.1:0-22482 GCF_040614175.1 Amycolatopsis sp. NPDC006131 | reverse complement strand
ACGTCATCTACGCCATGCTCCGCAACAAAACCCACTACCGACACCCAGCCCCGACGCCCGCTGCCGCTTGACAACCCCATAGGGACACCCCCCGGTCGGATCACCTCTGCCGGGTGAACTACCGGACATATGTCGCGAAGGGACACTCGCGTTACGGAAAACGGCGCGGTCCCGGCGAACCGAGACCGCGCCGCGACAACCGGTTCAGCCGCCGATCTTGAGCTCGCCCACCTGGTCGGCGGGCGGGGCGGTGACGTTGACCGGGGCGCCCCAGTCGCTGTACTTCATCGTGATCTTCGCCTGCTGCGCCTCGGCGGGCGCGCCGACGGCCTGCATCACCGGGCCGAGGTCCTGCGTGATCTGCACCGGCAGCTGGTCGCTGTTCAGCCACAGCTCCATCGGGTAGGTCACGTTCATCGACTTCAGCTGCTCCAGCGTCTCCGCGGGCAGACCGGACGAGGCCAGCTCGTCGGACGCCTTCGCCACGTCGATGGTGACCCAGTAGTGGCTGACCTGCTGCCCGTCGAGCGTGGTCTGCTCGCTGCGGGTGATCGTGCCTGCCTTCTCGATCTGCTCCAGCGTCTTCGACGGGTCGTTCGACTCGGCCTGCTCGAGGCTCGCGCCCAGCGTCTTCGCGGCCTCGCTGCCCTCCGGGAACGTCGCCCACGGCTTGCCACCGGTCGCGGCCTGCGCCTCCTCGGGCAGCTTGAGGTAGAGGACCTTGTCGACGATGCGCATCTCCTGGCTCTGCCCGCCGACGGACATCGTCATGGCGATCGCGCTGTCGGGGCCGTTGAAGCGGCCCTCGCCGGAGCCGGTCATCTGCTGCCCGGCGATCGAGCCGGAGATGGTGAACTTCGCCGACTGCACCTGACCGGTCTTCGCCGACGCCGCCCGGACGAGCTCCTGCACGTCGCCGAACAGCGCCGGGCCCGCGGTCCCGCCGCTGGAGCCGGACTCCCCGCCACCACACGCGGTGAGCCCGAGCACCAGCGCCAGGATCCCGGACGCGAGAGCGGTTTTCTTCATGTGGAACATTCCCCTTTGGTCGGGGCCACCCGTCTTCGGGCGGCTAACGGGGATATGTCCCAAGAGGACTCCCGCGTTACTTCTGTCAGGCCGCGGTCTTCAGCTCGCCGACCTGATCCGCGGGCGGGGCCGTGACGTCGACCGGCGCGCCCCAGTCGCGGTACTTCATCGTCATCGTGGCGCTCTGCGCGCCGGCCGGCGCGCCCGCCGCCTGCATCACCTGCGTCAGGTCCTGCGTGACCTGCACGGGCAGTTGGTCGGAGTTGAGCCAGATCTCGACCGGGATGACGGCGCCGGAGTTCTTCAGCTTGTCCAGCACCTCCGGCGGCAGTTCACCGGTGTTGAGCGTGCCGGTGGCCTTCGCGACGTCCAGGTTGACCCAGTAGTGGCTCACCGGCTGCCCGTCGAGCGTGGTCTGCTCGCTGCGGGTGATCGTGCCTGCCTGCTGGATCTGATCCAGGATTTGCGTCGGGTCACCCTGGGCGGCCTGGTCCATGCTCGCGCCGATGGCCTTGCCGGCCTCGCTGTCCTCCGGCACCTTCGCCCACGGCTTGCCGCCCTCGACCGCCTGCGCCGCCTGTTCCGGCGGCAGCTTCAGGTAGAGAACTTTGTCCACGACCCGCATCTCCTGGCTCTGCCCGGCGACGGTCATGGTCATGGTCATCGCCGGCGAGGGCCCGGTGAAGCGCCCTTCGCCGCCGGCGTTCAGGGTCTGGCCTGCCACCGAGCCGGTGAGCGTGAACTTCGCAGTCTGCGCCTGGCTGGTCTTGCCGGACGAGGCCAGCACCAGTTCCTGGGCGTTGCCGAACAGCGCGGGCGTCTCGCCGGCCTGCCCGGATTCCGCGGTCGAACCACAGGCGGTGGTGCCGGCGACCAGCGCCAGCGCACCCGCCAGAAGAGCGATTTTGCGCATGACAAGAATCCCTCAGTCGAATGTCCCCCAAGTGGGTTGTCACCGACAGGGATGGGCAAAACCGGCGAAGATCAAACCTCCATGCCCGCCCGCGACGCGAGCAGGCGGCGCAGCGACGGCAGCCGGCGCTTGTCCTCGACCTCGTCGAGCATGCAGTCCGGGTCCTCCGGCGGCCCCAGGTGCCCGCACCCCGGTGGGCACTCCTCGGCGGCCTCGGCGAACTCGTCGAAGGACGCCACGATGTCGTTGGCGGTCACGTGCGCGAGGCCGAACGACCGCACACCGGGCGTGTCGATCACCCAGCCGCCGTCGGGCAGCGGCAGCGCGACGGCCGCGACGGACGTGTGCCGTCCCTTGCCGACCGCGCTGACCTCACCGGTGGCCAGCTCGGCGTCCGGCACCAGCCGGTTCACCAGTGTCGACTTGCCGACCCCGGAGTGGCCGACGAGCGCGGACACCCGGCCGCGCACGGTGTCGGCCAGCGGCAGCGAATCCTCGTCGAAGCGGGTCACCACCGCAGGCACGTCCAGCTCGGCGTAGCGGGACAGCAGCTCGTCCGGGCTCGCCAGGTCGGCCTTCGTCAGGCACAGAACCGGCTGCAGGCCACCGGCGTAGCACGCGACCAGGCAGCGGTCGATGAACCCGGGCCGCGGCGGCGGATCGGCCAGCGCGGTGACGATGAGCAGCTGCTCGGCGTTGGCGACGACCACCCGCTCGAACGGGTCGGTGTCGTCGGCCGTGCGGCGCAGCAGGCTGGTGCGCTCGTCGACCCGGACGATGCGGGCCAGCGTGCCCGGCTCGCCGCTGGTGTCGCCGACCAGACCCACCTGGTCGCCCACGACGACCGGGGTCCGGCCCAGCTCACGGGCGCGCATGGCGGTGACGAGGCGGCCGGGGTCGCTGTCGATCGCGCAGGTCCAACGGCCGCGGTCGACCGCGATCACCATCGCCTGGGTGGCGTCGGAGTGGGTCGGCCGCCGCTTGCTGCGCGGGCGCGAGCCCTTTCCCGGGCGCACGCGGACGTCGCTTTCGTCCAGATCGCGCCAGTCCCTGCGTGCCAAGCTCCGAGCCTCCTTCCGAGCACAGATGATCCCCCATCCCGCTCGCCAGTGGTGCGCCACCCGTGTCACGATGGGTTATCCGCAGCCGGTCCGAAGGAGTTGGGCGAGATGTGCGGCCGCTACGCGGCGAAGAAGAACCCGGCCGACCTGGCCCAGGAGTTCGACGCCGTGGACGAGACCGACGGCAAGGCGCGCGAGGCCGACTACAACGTCGCGCCGACGAAGAACGTGGTCACCGTGGTGCAGCGGCACCCGCGGGACGCCGACGGGCAGGTCCTGGAGGACGAGCCCGCCGTGCGCAGCCTGCGGGTCATGCGCTGGGGGCTGGTTCCGTTCTGGGCCAAGGACGTGTCCGTCGGCAACCGGATGATCAACACCCGCGCCGAGACTGCCGCCGAGAAGCCGGCCTTCAAGAAGTCGCTCGCGCAGCGGCGCTGCCTGGTGCCCGCCGACGGCTGGTACGAGTGGCGGCGCACGGGCAAGCAGAAGGAGCCGTTCTACATGACCCGGCCGGACGGCCACTCGCTGTCCTTCGCCGGGATCTGGGACACCTGGCGCGACCCGAAGGATCCGGACGCCCCGCAGCTGATCACTTTTTCGATCATCACGACCGACGCGGCCGGGCGGCTGACCGACGTGCACGACCGGATGCCGCTGGTCATCCACGAGCGGAACTGGGCCGAGTGGCTCGACCCGGACCGCACCGAGGTCGGCGAGCTGCTGGCGCCGCCGATGGACCTGATGGAGACCATCGAGCTGCGGCCGGTGTCCGACCGGGTCGGCAACGTGCGCAACAACGGCCCGGAGCTGATCGAGCGGGTCGAGCCTGCCACCGACCTGGACGCCGCCGACGCCCTGTTCGACCTGCCGAAACCATGACCCGGATCGAGATCCCGACACCGCACGGCCCGGCCATGGCGGAGCTGCATTGCGCGCCCGACGGCGAGGCGGTGCTGATGCTCGGCCACGGCGCCGGCGGCGGGATCGAGGCGAAGGACCTGGTCGCGGCCACCCGCGCGGGGCAGGCGGCCGGGGTGCACGTCGTGCTGGTCGAGCAGCCCTACCGGGTGGCGGGCCGCAGGGCGCCCGCGCCCGCCAAGCAGCTGGACACGGCGTGGCTCGCGGTGGCCGAGGAGCTGTGCGACCGCTTCGACGACCTGCCGATGGTGTTCGGCGGCCGCTCGTCGGGGGCGCGGGTGGCGTGCCGGACGGCGGCGGCCGGGCAGGCGGTGGCCGTGTTGTGCCTGGCTTTCCCGGAGCACCCGCCGGGCAAGCCGGAGAAGAGCAGGCAGGCCGAGCTGGACGCGGTGGAGGTCCCGACGCTGGTGGTGCAGGGCGAGACCGACGCGTTCGGCTGCCCGAAGCCGGGGCCGCACCACGAGGTCGTCGTGGTGCGCGGGACGCACGCGCTGGACGCCGACCTGGAAGCGGTGTACCGCACGGTGCACGAGTGGCTCGCGAAGGTGCTGCGGCCGCTCACGTAGGCGGACGGCGGCTGTCTGCCCGGAGAGGCGTCCGAGGCACGGTGCTCGCCGCGGCGCCGGTCAGCGCGATGGCGGCTGGGTGCCGTCCGCTGGGTCAGGTGCGGATGGGTGCCGCGGTGGCGGAGGTCGGGTGCACCAGGTCGACGGGCGCCAGTTCTATCTAGGCTGCTGCGGCGGCTGATCGGGGGCGGGCCGCCTGCCTGGCGCTGCACCGGGGGCGCCGTGGCTGGGTGCCGTCCGCCGGGTCAGGCGTGGATGGGTGCCACCGTCGCCGAGGTCGGGCGTACCAGGTCAGCGGGTACCAGTTCTATCCAGGCCGCGGCGGCGGCTGATCGGCGGCGGGGGCCGCCTGCCTGGCACCGCACCGGAGGCGCCGTGGTCGCGTGCCGTCCGCTGGGTCAGGTGCGGATGGGTGCCACGGTGGCGGAGGTCAGGCGCACCAGGTCGGCGGGCGCCGGTTCCGCCTCCGGGCCGCGGTGGCTGATCGGCGGCGGGGGCCGCCTGCCTGGGCGCCGCACCGGAGGCGTCGTGGCTGGGTGCCGTCCGCTCGGTCAGGCGCGGATGGGTGCCACCGTCGCCGAGGTCAGGCGCACCAGGTCGGCCGGCGCCAGCTCCACCTCCAGGCCGCGACGGCCGGCCGAGCAGTAGATCGTCTCGAACTTCTCCGCCGTCTCGTCGATCACCACCGGCAGCCGCGAGCGCTGGCCCAGCGGTGAGATGCCGCCGAGGACGTATCCGGTCGCGCGCTGGGCGGCCGCCGCGTCCGCCATCTTCGCCCGCTTGCCGCCGGCCGCCGCGGCCAGCGCCTTCAGGTCCAGCTGCCCGGTGACCGGCACCACGCCGACCGTCAGCTTTCCGTCCACATCGGCCACCAGCGTTTTGAACACGCGGTCCGGTTCGAGCCCGAGCGCCTCGGCCGCTTCCAGGCCGTAGGACTCGTGCTTCGGATCGTGGTCGTAGGCGTGCAGCTTGTGCGCGACTTTCTGCTTCGCGAGCAGGGCGGTCGCCGGCGTTCCCTTCCCGGCCATGGGGTGCACGGTAGCCGGGAGGCGCAAGTCCTTTTCCCGCGGCGGGGAATGTGCCCGGATCGTGCGGTGTTGACACGGACGTGCCGTCAAAGCTTGCTGATCGACGAGCCCGTGTGCAGGCCGTCACCCGCCCGGCCGGTGTACCCGGCCCGGCCAAGCCCGTCCGCGTATCCTCCAAGCTGTCGTATGCGCACCCGGCCACGGGTGCGGACCGCTTCGACGCGGATGGGAAAGGGAACGGTTTGCCGAGCACGCAGAACTCCGCGGTGCCCGAATCCGGCTCCGAGCAGGAGCCGGTCGAAGAGCGCGCCGAGCGCTTCGAGCGCGACGCGATGCCGCTGCTGGACCAGCTGTACTCGGCCGCTCTGCGCATGACGAGGAACCCGGCGGACGCCGAGGACCTCGTGCAGGAGACCTACCTCAAGGCCTACGGCGCGTTCGCCTCCTTCAAGGAGGGCACGAACCTCAAGGCCTGGATGTACCGCATCCTCACCAACACCTACATCAACGGGTACCGGAAGCGTCAGCGTCAGCCGGTGCAGCAGCCCACCGAGGAGATCACCGACTGGCAGATCGCCCAGGCGGAGAGCCACACCTCGAGCGGTCTGCGGTCGGCGGAAGTCGAGGCGATGGACCGGCTGCCCGACAGCGACGTCAAGGACGCGCTGCAGCAGCTGCCGGAGGAGTTCCGGCTCGCCGTGTACCTCGCCGACGTCGAGGGCTTCGCCTACAAGGAAATCGCCGAGATCATGGACACGCCGATCGGGACCGTGATGTCCCGCCTGCACCGTGGCCGCGCCCAGCTGCGCAACCTGCTCGCCGACGTCGCGCGCGAGCGCGGCTTCATCCGCGGCGCCAAGCAGGAGGTAGCGCGATGACCACCGGTCGTGAGCCGCACAAGGACGACGTCCGCTGTTCCGAGGCGCTCGCCGAGATCTTCCTGTTGCTGGATCGCGAGTGCAGCCCGGAGCGGGACGCGCAGCTGCGCAAGCACATCGAGGACTGCCCGCCGTGCCTCGAGGAGTACGGCATCGACGAGCAGCTCAAGCAGCTCCTGCACCGCAAGTGCGGCGGCGACACCGCACCGGACGAGTTCAAGCAGAAGCTGCGGGCGTCGATCTACCAGACGGTCGAGCGGCGCGGTGACGTGACGATCGAGCGGACCGAGGTCCGGCTCGAGCAGAACGCGGAGTAGTACCCCGGACACGACGAAGGCCCCGGTGCGCCGCACCGGGGCCTTTCTCGTGCCCGAACTCAGCTGTTGGGCTTCTTGCCGTGGTTGGCGCCGTTCTTCCGGCGGTCGCGGCGCTTGCGGGCTCGCTTCGACATGCCTGCTCCTTCCCTGGTCGCGATCTGCCCACCAGTGTCTCAGGCTCGCCCCGGCGGGTGCCGGGAAGGTCCCGCTCTGGTTCACTTGAGCTGCCCCGAGGAGGAGTACCAGCGTGACGACACTTTCCGACCTGCTGGCCGAGAACACCGGCCTGTCCGGCGAGGCGGCGGACCACCTGCAGGCCGTGGTGGCCGAGTGGCAGCTGCTCGCCGACCTGTCCTTCGCCGACTTCCTGCTGTGGGTGCCCGTGTCGCCGGAGCACAACGAGCAGGGCGGCGACTTCGTGTGCGTCGCGCAGGCCCGCCCCACCACGGCGCCCACCGCGCACCCCGAGGACGTGGTCGGCACGCGGTTCACGGTGGAGGACCACCCGCAGCTCGCGCGGGCGATCCGGGAGGTCCGGATCTGCCGCGAGGAGGACCCGCACTGGTACCGCGACCTGCCGATGCGCCGCGAGGCGATCCCCGTGACGTTCGGCTCGAACGTGATCGCGGTGCTGTCCCGTGAGACGAACCTGGCCGCGCCGCGCGTGCCGAGCCCGCTCGAAGTGGCCTACCTCGGTAGTGCGGGCGACCTGTGCCAGATGATCGTGGACGGCACGTTCCCGCACGTGGACAGCCAGACGGACGTGCACACGAGCCCGCGGGTGGGGGACGGGCTGATCCGCCTGGATGCGGCCGGGAACGTGGTGTTCGCGAGCCCCAACGGCCTGTCGGCCTACCACCGGATGGGGCACGAGTCGGACCTGGTGGGGACGCGGCTGGCGCCGTTGACGCGGTCGCTGATCCGGGACCCGTTCGACGCGACGGAGGTCGCCCACCGGATCCTGGACGCCCTGGACGGGAAGCCGGGCAGCCGCACGGAGGCCGAGTCGCGGCGGGGCGCGGTCGTGTTGTTCCGGGCGTTGCCGCTGCGGCCGCACGGGCAGCCGGCGGGGGCGCTGGTGCTGTGCCGGGACGTGACCGAGGTGAAGCGGCGGGACCGGGCGTTGCTGTCGAAGGACGCGACGATCCGGGAGATCCACCACCGGGTCAAGAACAACCTGCAGACGGTGGCCGCGTTGCTGCGCTTGCAGTCACGGCGCACCTCGAACGCCGAGGCGAGGCAGGCGCTGACGGAGTCCGTCCGGCGGGTCGCGTCGATCGCGATGGTGCACGAGGCGCTGTCGGTGTCGGTCGACGAGCGGGTCGACCTGGACAAGCTGCTGGACAACGTGCTGCCGATGGTCGGCGAGGTCGCGACCGCGGAGTCGCGGGTGAGCATCAGCCGGTCCGGCTCGTTCGGGGTGGTGGTCGCCGAGATCGCGACGCCGCTGGTGATGGTGCTGGCGGAGCTGGTGCAGAACGCGGTGGAGCACGCTTTCCCGGACGGGCGGCCGGGCAAGGTGGAGATCGTGGTGAGCCGCTCGGCGCGCTGGCTGGACGTCCTGATCCGCGACAACGGCCGGGGGTTGCCGTCCGGGTTCTCGCTGGAGCGGGCTGACGGGCTGGGGCTGCAGATCGTGCGCACCCTGGTGGAGTCGGAGCTGCGGGGTTCGCTGTCGTTGCGAAAGCTCCGCGACGGCGCTGCGCGCGGCACGGAGGCCGCGTTGAGGCTGCCTCTGGGGCGGCGGCCGTAGTTTCTTGGGGCCTGCTTCGGGTGGGCGGGTTGTATTCGCGTGGGTGGGTCGGCGCGAGGTGACCACTGGCACCTGTTTGAGGTGGCCAGTCGTGGCTGCTTGAGGTGGCCGGTCGTGCTCGCGTGAGGTGACCAGTCGCCCTGGGTGTGCGAGGTGGCCGGTGGTTTTGCGCGTGAGTGGGCCAGTCGCGCCCGGGTGAGGTGGCCGCTGGGTGACTGCGTGAGGTGGGCGGTCCCGCGTGCGTGAGTGGGCCAGTCGCGCCGGGTGAGGTGACTGCTGGTGACTGCGTGAGGTGGGCGGTCCCGCGTGCGTGAGTGGGCCAATCGTCCCTGCGCGGGATGGCCGGTCGTGCTCGCGTGAGTGGGCCAGTCGCGCCGGGTGAGGTGGCCGCTGGGCGACTGCGTGAGGTGACCGCTGGCGCTCGCGTGAGATGACCGCTGGTGACTGCGTGAGGTGGCCGGTCGTGCGGCCCGCGGTGAGTGGGCCAGTCGTGCTTGCGTGGGGTGGCCACCGGTGCGTGCGTGAGATGGCCGGTCGTGTGCCCGCACGAGTGGGTCAGTCGCGCCGCGCGAGGTGGCCAACCGTGCCCGCGCGGGTGGGCCAGCGGTGCTTGGAAGGTGCGAGAGGGCCAACGGTGCCGAGGCGAGAGGGCCAATGGTGGCCGAGGCGAGAGGGCCAATGGTGCCTAGGTGAGAGGGCCAATGGTGCCTAGGTGAGAGGGCCGACGGTGCCGTTGCGAGTGGGCGTCTCACGCGGGGTGGGAGGCGCCCAGGTAGGGCGGCGGCCGGTGCAGGTGATGAAACGGAGCAGTTGCCAGGCAGGAGCGGCAGCTGGAGCTGGCCCGAGCAGGAGCGGATGCCGGACGGAAGCAGCAGCCAGCGCCGGGCGGGCAGGAGCCGGGGCTGGGGCCGAAGCGGAACCTCACCGGGCGTCCTGGGGCAGTGAGGCATGGGGCGCCGTGGAGGCACCGTGTGGCAGCCGCTCAGGCGAGAGCAGCCGAAACCCAAAAACCCTGCTCAGGACGTTCAAAGGCCCGGCACCCGCGGGAGGTGGGGGCCGGGCCTTCGAACGTTAAGTGGGGGCGTGTGAGCCCCTGCGTCAGGTCCCGCGTACTCTCGTAAGAGACGCGTTAAGCGACGCCGCAGCGCGTGGAGAGGTCAGGCGGTGCGCATGCCGATGTGAGCACGACGGCGCTTCAGGGCACGGCGCTCGTCTTCGCTCATCCCGCCCCAGACACCGGAGTCCTGGCCGCTGGCCAGGGCCCAGGCCAGGCACTCGGACGCTGCCGGGCAGCGGTGGCATACGGCTTTCGCCTCGGCGATCTGCAGCAGCGCGGGACCGCTGTTCCCGACAGGGAAGAACAGCTCCGGGTCCTCGTCGCGGCAGGCAGCGTCGTGGCGCCAGTCCATTTCTGTGAGCTCCTTCTCGGGGCGCAGAGCGTGCTGCGCCACAGGTCGTCATGGCGGATCGTTTCTTGGGGTGCTTGTGAATGCTTTCACGAAGCACCGCTTTCGACAAGTGTTTTCGCAACATCGGTGAGTCAGCTCACCTGGTCAGGCGACCCCGCTGACCTGCGGTTTCTCTCCGAAACGGCCTTCGCGGGGGAAGGACGATGCGGTGAGTGGACCGTGTGCGTCGACGAACGGCAAGTTGCAGATCGCCGGACCGATCACTCACGCCAGCACGGTCAGCACGTCGGGCACGCTCGTGAAGTCCACCTGCGTCCGACGGCCGATCAGGTCGCCGTCGACCTGGAAGTTTACCGGCTCCTCGGTCGTCACGCTGAGTTTCGCCAGGTCGTCGTACTTCACGAGCGCCTTGCCGCGGTGCTCGGCCTCCGTCCGCAGCGCCTGGCGGACGTGCCGGAAAACCAGCGGCAGCGACAGCTTGCGCAGCGCGAACAGCCCGAGACCCCGCTCGAAGGAGCTGCCGGTGTTGAGGTGGACGGGCCGCTCACCGAGGTAGCTCCACGGATCCGTGTTCGACACGAACGCCATCCGCACCTCGGCCGGCTCCTCGCCCGGCACGTGCACGGTGAGCGGCAACCGGGGCGAGCGCGGGCGGAAGTAACACGTCACCGCCGCCCGCATGTACAGCAGCGCGTTCGTCTGCTTCCCGCGCCGGTCGGCGACCGTGGCCACCACGTCGGCGTCCCAGCCGAGGCCCGCGTTGAAGGTGAACCACCGCCCGTCCGCCAGGCCCAGCCCGACGCGGCGGCTGCGGCCCGACTCGATGGCCGACAGCAGCTGGTGCGTGGCCTCCACGGGGTCCCGGGAAATGCCGAGGGCGCGCGCGAACACGTTGGCCGACCCGCCGGGCACGACGCCGAGCGCGGGCAGCTGCGTGGCAGGCCCGTCGGCGAGCAGGCCGTTGACGACCTCGTTCACCGTGCCGTCACCGCCGTGGGCGACCACCAGGTCGACTCCGTCCCGTGCGGCGTCCCTGGCCACCGCCAGCGCGTGGCCGCGGTAGTCGGTCTCCACGACCTCCAGCTTCACCTGGCTGGCCAACGCGTGCGCGAGCACGTCCCGCCCGCCGGCCGTCGTGGACGTGGCCTGCGGGTTGACCACCAGAATCGCGCGCATATCCGCAGGGTAGGCCAATCGGGCGCATCCCAAGCGTCAGCGCGAACCTCATCACTGCGAAAAGACTGCCGGTTGACCTCCCGTCGTTCGGCACGGTCCGTTCGTCGTGACAAGTGCACCCCGGGCGTCCGCCGGCTCATCGACGACACCCAGATCTTGACGCGGATGGCCGCGGTTCGAAAACGGCCGACCGGGTGGCTTAGTATCGATGGCGTTCACACACGGTCACCCGTGCCGCTCAGCCGCTGGTGGAAGGCCCTTCGCGATGGCGCTCGCCGACAAGATTTCACCCGCTCCGCGCGAGGTCAGGGTGGCCGGCGCGCTGACCGTCCTGCCGGGGATCGGCCTGGTGGTGTTCGGCGCTCTGCTGTTCGCCTCGCCCGGTGACTCCATGCCGCTGACCAGCGTGCTCGCCGAGGGCGCCTTCTACGTGCTGTTCGGGCTCGCCGTCGTCGGCTGCGGGATCGGACTGCTGTTCGGCCACACCTGGGCCCGCTCGCCGGGGCTGGTGATGGCGCTCATCACCGCCGGCGTCGGCTGGTACATGGCCGGGCCGTCCGGGCGGCCCGGGTTCGGGGTGCCGATCATCGTCCTCGGGGTGGCGATCATCGTGCTGCTGTTCCGCCAGCCCGCGCGGGCGTGGGCGCTCGGGCAGCACGAGGACGAGACCGAGGAGGAGGCCGCCGAGCGCGGCGGGATGGCCGGCCGCCGCCGGGAGCGCGGCGAGGAGGACTAGGCGAGCTTCGCGAGCTTGTCCAGGGCGGTGTCGGTGAGGCGGTAGACGGTCCACTCGTCCATGGGCGTCGCGCCGAGGGACTTGTAGAAGCCGGTCGCCGGGTTCCAGTCCAGCACCGACCACTCCAGCCGCGCGAAGCCGCGGTCGACGCACTCCTTCGCAAGCGTCGCCAGCAGCGCCTTGCCCAGCCCGGACCCGCGCAGCTCGGACTTGACGAACAGGTCCTCCAAGTAGATGCCGTGCACGCCGCGCCAGGTGGAGAAGTTCAGGAACCACAGCGCGAACCCGACGATCTCGCCGTCCTGCTCGGCGACGTGCCCGAACACCGCGGGGCTGTCGCCGAACAGCGCCACCCGCAGGCGGTCGGCCGTCAGGTGGCAGTCCTGCGGCGCCTTCTCGTAGGCGGCCAGTTCGTGCACCAGCTGCGCGACTTCGTCCACATCGGACTCGCGGATACGGCGGATGCGGCTGTCGGGCATGGGGACTCCCAGGATTCGGCGGGTGAGCTGCACCCGATCCTGCCAGACTCAGACCCCGCCCCAGACCCGCTGCGCCACCGAAACCGTCAGGTCCAGCTTCCGGCGCTGATCATCCCAAGTCAGCGGGTTTCCCTGCACCTCCGATGCGAACCCGCACTGCGGGCTGACCGCCAGATCCGCCAGCGGGACGATCCGCGCGGCCTCGTCCACCCGCCGCGCGAGCTCGTCGGGATCCTCCAGCTCACCGGTCTTCGTCGTGATCAGGCCCAGCACGACCCGCAGCCCGTCCGGCACGTGCTGCAGCGGCTCGAAGGTGCCCGCACGTTCGGTGTCGTACTCCAGCAGCCAGTGGTTCACCGGGATGCCGCCGAACACGTCCGCCGCGATGTCGTCGTAGAAGCCCTCGTTGAACCACTGGCCGCGGTAGTTGCCGCGGCAGATGTGCATGCCCACGGCGACGCCGCGGTCGCGCAGCAGCCGGACGACGGCCGCGTCGGCTTCGATGCAACGTCGCAGCAGGTCCCGCGCGTCGATGCCCTCCGACGCGAAGAGCCCGAGGATGCGTGGATTGGCGAAGGCGATGAAGCACGGCGCGTCGATCTGGACGTGCCGGACGCCGTCCTCGGCGAGCGCCGCGGCCTCCTGCAGCAGGACGGCCGCCAGGTCGTCGACGATGTCGGCGCGGCTGGGGTAGTGCGGGCCGCTGACCCGCGGGTCCCAGTTGGCGACCACGAAGTTCGTGACCTCCGGGATGGTGACCTTGAACGGGCCGGGCGCGTGCGCGGCGAGGAAGGCGGCCTCGCGGTCGGTGAACCGTTCGCGGTAGGCGAGCTTGCCCCCGATGAGCCGGAGGATGTCGCTGTCCTCCTCGGCGTGGTCGCCGGACTGCCATTCCAGCGACGGCGCCTGCGCGGCGAAACCGTCCACGTGCTCGGTGAGCCTGCTCATGAAATCCGTTCGCAGGTACTCGCCGTCGGTGTAGACGCCGATGCCGCTGTCCTGCTGCACCGACAGCGCTACCAGGATCGACTCCTGCTCGACACGCCGCAGCCCGGCGTCGTCGAGCCGGCCCGCGGCGTGATCGGCGCGTGCCTTCAGCAGAAGCGGGGGACGGAGGAGGCTGCCGACGTGGGTCGCCCGGGCGAAGGAGTTCACGGCTCGACGCTAAGCGAGGCGGATGACGCCGGGCTGGCCTCGTTGACCTCGATTCAAGCGAGCTGACCGCGGTGCGGTGCGGGATCGCTACGGTCAGGACGGCGGGATGTTCAGGTGCTCGATCTTCGGCTCGCCGCGCTCGTCGCCGAGGACCGTCACCCCGGCCGGGTCCAGTCCGAAGTGGACGCCCGCGGTGGCGGGCAGCCCGATCCAGCGGGCGATCAGCACCCGGCTGAAGTGGCCGTGGCCGACGAGGATCACCTCGGTGTCGGCCAGCGCCGCGCGCACCCGCTCCAGCAGGGCGTCCGCGCGGGCGGTCACCTGCTCGACGGTCTCGCCGCCGGGCATCTCGTGTGTCCAGACGGTCCAGCCGGGCACGGTCTTGCGGATCTCCGGCGTGGTGACGCCCTCGTAGTCGCCGTAGTCCCACTCCGCGAGGTCTTCGGTCTGCTCGTCGATCCGCAGCCCGGCCAGCTCGGCCGTGCGCACCGCGCGCTGCCGCGGGCTGGTCAGCACCAGCGCGGGGCCCTTGCGGAGCGTCTGCAGGGTCAGGCCGGCGGCGCGCGCCTGGTTCTCCCCGGCGGGAGTCAGCGGGATGTCGGTGCGGCCGGTGTGCTTGCCGTTCACCGACCACTCGGTCTGACCGTGGCGGAAGAGGAAGAGCTCGTGGTCCACGTTTGCGAATATAGCCACCGGTCTGCTTTGCTACCGGTCGGTAACTTAGGAGGCGCCGGTGGTTTCGACCTACTCGCTGTGGCAGCGGCTGAGCGCGCTGCCCGGCGGCAAACGACTGTTCTCGACCGCGATTTGCCTGCGTGTGCCCTATTTCGGCTCGGTGCTGCCGACCGTGGAGGAGCTGCGTCCCGGCTACTGCGCGGTGCGCGCGCCGAAGTGGTGGGGTGTTCACAACCACATCGGCACATTTCACGCGATCGCGGCGTGCAACCTCGCGGAGATCGCGATGGGGATGCTCGCCGAGTCGACCCTTCCCGCCACGCACCGGTGGCTGCCCAAGGGTATGACGGTGCGGTACGTGGCGAAGGCGGAGACGAGCCTGCGGGCGGTCGCCGAGCTGCCGGAGATCCCGGAGTTCGGCGGCGAGGGCGTGGAACTGCCGGTGCCCGTCGTGATTTCCGACCGGGCGGGCAAAACTGTCGTCACCGCCACCATCACGATCTGGGTGACGCCGAAGCGTCAGTAGTCGCGCAGGCGGACCGTCGTGGTCTGGGCGTAGGAGTTCGTGCCGGACGCGGCGGGCAGGTCGAGGCGGCGGTCGACCACCCGGCCCAGCGGGCCGCAGTTCTCCGTCGCGGGCACGGCCAGTTCGTGGTCGTAGGTGGCGAACTTCAGCGTCAGCGGGTCGGTCGAGACGACCTCGGTCGGCCCGTCGGCCTGCAGGACGGAGTGGATGACGCCGGTCGCGCAGTCGCGCGGCAGGTAGGGCGCGTCGAACTCGGCGACGAGGTCGATCTCGCCCTTGCGCTCGTCGTTGGACTGGAAGTCGGAGTGGCCGCCGTACCCGAACCGCACGGTGGCGCGGGGGAGCCCGGGCACCGCGACCGGTTCGGATCTCAGCGCGCCGAACACCTGCGCGTACTCGCCGTTCAGCTGCCCCTCGGCGAAGGTCAGGCGCATCGGTCCGAGCGGGAGGTCCCGGACGTCGCCGAAGGACATGGTGGCGGTCGAGTCGAGCACCTCGCAGCGCCACTGGCCCGGGTCCGCGCCGGCGGGCAGGGCGGGGCAGTCGGCGAACGTGTCCTCCGCGGCGCGGGCGGGGAGAGCGCTGGTGGCCGTCAGGGCGAGTGCGGCGACGGCGGCCGCTGCGAGTGCGATCTTCATGATCCAAATCCTGTCCGACCTGCGCAAACGACACCATCGGGGAAAGCCCGGAGCCGACCCTGGCATCGCGCCACTAGGGATTAACACCGTTTACAAAGCAAGGTCGATCCGAATATGGTTCGCGTTATGTCCCTCTCTCGACGCCGGTTCCTCGGCCTGACCGCGCTCAGCTCCGCCGCCACGCTCGGGCTGACCACGATCTCGACCCGGACCTCCGCCATGGCGGCCACCGACTACTCGCCGGCCGTCGTCGTCGGCACCGGCTACGGCGCCGCCGTCACGGCGCTGCGCCTCGGGGCGGCCGGCGTCCCGACGCTGATGCTCGAAATGGGCCAGCTGTGGAACACACCGGGCGAGGACGGCAAGATCTTCTCGGACATGCTCAGCCCGGACCGCCGGTCGTCGTGGTTCAAGAACCGCACGGAGGCGCCGCTGGCCTCGTTCCTGTGGCTCGACCTGGCCAACCGGAACATCGACCCGTACGCGGGCGTGCTGGACCGCGTGCACTTCGGCGACATGTCGGTCTACGTCGGCCGCGGTGTCGGCGGCGGCTCGCTGGTCAACGGCGCGATGGCGGTGACCCCGAAGCGCTGGTACTTCGAGGAAATCCTGCCCGAGGTCGACGCCGACGAGATGTACGGCACGTACTACCCGCTCGCGAACTCCATGCTGGGCGTCAACAACATCGACCCGGACTGGTTCGAGACCTGCGACTCCTACCAGTTCGCGCGTGTCTCGCGGAAGCACGCGCAGAAGACCGGGCTCAAGACCACGTTCGTGCCCAGCGTCTACGACTTCGACTACATGCGCCGGGAAGAGGCCGGCGAGGTGCCGAGGTCCGCGCTGGCGTCGGAGGTCATCTACGGCAACAACCACGGCAAGCGCTCGCTGGACAAGAGCTACCTGGCGGCCGCGCTGGGCACCGGCAACGTCACCATCCAGACGCTCACCGAGGTCCGCGACATCGCCCAGCAGCAGGACGGCACGTACACCCTGACGGTGCGGCAGATTGACGCCGAGGGCAACGTGCTCGGCGCGCGCCAGCTGGGGACGAAGTACTTGTTCCTCGGCGCCGGAAGCCTCGGCTCGACCGAGCTGCTGGTGCGGGCGCGCGACACCGGCAAGCTGCCGGACCTCGGCGAGGACGTCGGCCAGGGCTGGGGCACCAACGGCAACGTCATGCTGGGCCGGGCCAACCACGTGTGGGACCCGGTCGGCCCGGTCGAGTCGGGCATGCCCGCGCTCGGCATCGACGCGTGGGAGGACCCGGTCAACCCGGTGTTCGCCGAGATCGCGCCGGTGCCCGCCGGGCTGGAGACGTGGGCGAGCCTGTACCTGGCGATCACGAAGAACCCCGAGCGCGGATGGTTCTCCTACGACCCGGGCGCCGACAAGGCGGTCCTGCAGTGGGACGTCGCGCAGGGCCAGCCGTCGATCGACGCGGCGAAGAGCCTGTTCGACCGCATCAACTCGGCGAACGGGACGATCTACCGCTATGACCTGTTCGGCGACACCCGGGCGTTCGAGAACCGGTTTACGTACCACCCGCTGGGCGGCCTGGTGCTGGGCAAGGCGACCGACCTGTACGGGCGCGTGAAGGGCTACCGCAACCTCTACGTCACCGACGGCTCGCTCATCCCGGGCAGCACGGGCGTGAACCCGTTCGTCACGATCACCGCGCTGGCGGAGCGCAACATCGCCCGCGTGCTGGCGGAGGACTTCTAGCCCGTATCAGCCGACGGGCGAACGAGACGTCCGGAATCCGCCAGCGCGCTCGCGGCCGGTCGGCCGAGAATCCGGTCGTGATCGTGCGAGCGCGGGGAATCCGCATCCGGCACCGCGGGTGTGAACCGCAGGTCCACCCCACCGCCTACATCGCCCCGACGGCCACACTCGTCGGCGATGTCCGCGTGGGGCCGAGGGCGCGGGTCATGTACGGCGCGGTGCTCGATGCCGAGGGGTCTCGGATCGAGGTCGGGGAGGCGGCGGTGATCTGCGAGAACGCGGTGTTGCGCGGGTCCGCGGTCGCCGGCGACCAGCCGGTGCTTCTCGACGACCACGTCTTCGTGGGACCACATGCCACGCTGCTGGGCTGCGAGGTCGGCCGGTGCGTCTACGTGGCGACCGCGGCGACGGTCCTGCAGCGCGCACGGTTGGGGCCCGGCTCGGTCGTCGCTGTCGGCGCGCTCGTCCACGCGCGCACCGTTCTGCCGGACGAGTACTTCGTGCCGCCGCACACCGTGGCGCTCGACGCGCCGGTGCGGCTGCTGGCCCCTGGGGATCCGGGCCTGGCCGAGGCCGTCCGGCGGGTGGGCTTCGCGCAGGCGGCGTTCGGCGTCGACGCGGAGTGGACCGACCGGATCAGCCGGTACGAGCGCATCGCGGAGGTGCGCGTCGCCGAGTTCGGCGCGCACGCGGACGATGAGAGTGTGAACGTCGCCGGTTGAGGCTCTAGCCCGCGCGGAGTTTTTCGTAGTGGGCGACGCAGTCGGCGTAGACCGGCAGCAACCCGGCGGCGGCGGCCTCGGCGAGAGCCGGGGCCGCTTCGTCCTTTTCGGACAGGATCGGCGTGACGTCCGACGGCCAGGGGAGCTTCAGCTCGGGGTCGAGCGGGGTGATCCCGTGTTCGCCCGACGGGTTGTACCCGGTCGAACAGAGGTAGGCCATCACGGTGTCGTCCTCCAGCGCGACGAACGCGTGCCCGAGGCCTTCCGCGATGTATACCGCGCGGTAGTCCACCGAATCGAGCCGCACGGCGTCCCAGGTGCCGAACGTGGGCGAGCCGACCCGCAGGTCCACCACGACGTCGAGCAGCGCGCCACGCGGGCAGTAGACGTACTTCGCCTGGCCGGGCGGCGTGTCGGCGAAATGCACTCCCCGGATCGTCCCCCGCCGGGACACGCTGTGGTTCGTCTGCGCCACGTGCAGCGGGTGCCCGATCGCCTCGACGAGCGCCGCCTCCTGGAACGGTGCGACGAAAAGGCCGCGGTAGTCCGGGAACGAACGTGGCGTGAACTCGTAGGCGTCGGGAACGGCGAGCTGGCGGACCTCCATACCGCAACCCTAGCGGGGCACTCCCAAGCCGGACGGACGTCTTGCTAGAACCCCGTTGACCTCCCCTTTTTGTGACATCAACCGCACCTCGGCATCACAACCGGTGCGGAGCCTGCAACACTGGGGGGACCGCCGCGTCCGCGGCCGTCGCCTCACCAAGGGCTCCGCACGGCCGAGACGGACGCCGAGCCGGCTGCCGGCGCCACCGCGCCCGGGCTACCGAGCTGCGAGATCAACCACGCCACTGGGGGATGGGGCAGTGTCCCCGCACACGGTCCCGGGAGGGATTCATTTCCATGACCTACGCTCAGACCTCTGATACGAGGGCAGGGACATCGATGAACGACGAGGTCAGCAAGAGCACGGCGGCCGAGGCAGTGCCGCCGACGGGTACCGACTACTCGCCGGTGACCGACGACGAGATCTTCCGCGGTCACGAGGGCGGCAAGCTCTCGGTGGCGGCCACGCGCCCGATCTCGCAGCCACGCGACCTCTCCATCGCCTACACGCCGGGGGTGGCCAAGGCGAGCCGCGCCATCGCCGAGAACGCCGAGCTGGCCCAGCGCTACACGTGGGCGCACCGGCTGGTGGTCGTCGTCAGCGACGGTACCGCGGTGCTGGGGCTGGGCGACATCGGCGCGAGCGCGTCGCTGCCCGTCATGGAGGGCAAGTCGGTGCTCTTCAAGACCTTCGGCGGCCTGGACTCGATCCCGCTGGTGCTGGACACCAAGGACGTCGACGAGATCGTCGAGACGCTGGTGCGGCTGCGCCCGTCCTACGGCGCCGTCAACCTGGAGGACATCTCCGCCCCGCGCTGCTTCGAGCTGGAGGACAAGCTCAAGGAGGCGCTGGACTGCCCGGTCATGCACGACGACCAGCACGGCACGGCGATCGTGACGCTGGCCGCGCTGCGTGGCGCGAACCTGGTGCTCGACCGGGACATCAAGCAGCAGCGGGTAGTCGTCTCCGGCGCGGGCGCCGCGGGTGTCGCGTGCGCGAAGATCCTGCAGGAGGCCGGTGTCGCCGACGTCACGGTGCTGGACTCGCGCGGCATCATCCACTCCGGCCGGGACGGGCTGAACCCGGTCAAGGAGAAGCTGGCCCAGACCACCAACAAGGCCGGTCTGCGTGGCGGGCTGGCCGAGGCGCTGCGCGGCGCGGACGTGTACCTGGGGCTGTCCGGGTCCACGATCGAGCCGGAGCTGCTGGCCGACATGGCCGATGACCCGATCGTGTTCGCGTTGTCCAACCCGGACCCGGAGGTCCACCCGCACGAGGCCGCCAAGTACGCGGCGATCGTGGCGACCGGGCGCAGCGACTTCCCGAACCAGATCAACAACGTGCTCGCCTTCCCCGGCGTGTTCCGGGGTGCGCTGGACGCCGGCGCGCGGGCGATCACCGAGAACATGAAGCTGGCGGCCGCCGAGGCGATCGTCGCCGTCGCGCAGGACGACCTGGGGCCGGACCGCATCGTGCCGAGCCCGCTCGACCCGCGCGTCGCCCCCGAGGTCGCCGCGGCCGTGGCGAAGGCGGCGATCGAGGACGGCGTCACCGGCTAAGCTGGACCTTCCCGGAGGCGCTGGGCGCGTCTCCGGGAAGGCTTTTCGCTGGGAGGGCGTGTTGATCGAGTTCGACGGCGTGACCAAGCGCTACCCGGACGGCACGCTCGCCGTCGACGACCTGAGCCTGACGGTCGAGGACGGCACCATCACGGTGTTCGTCGGGCCGTCTGGCTGCGGGAAGACGACGTCGCTGCGGATGATCAACCGCATGGTCGAGCCGACCTCGGGACGGGTGCTGCTCGACGGCAAGGACATCCGCGAGCAGGATCCGCCGGTGCTGCGGCGCGGCATCGGGTACGTGATCCAGAACGCCGGGTTGTTCCCGCACCGGACGGTGCTGGACAACGTCGCGACCGTGCCCGTGTTGTCCGGGTGGGGCAAGCGGAAGGCGCGCGACCGCGCGGCCGAGCTGCTGGAGATCGTCGGTCTGCCCACGGAGCTGGGGAAGCGTTATCCGGCGCAGCTTTCCGGTGGTCAGCGCCAGCGGGTGGGGGTCGCCAGGGCGCTGGCCGCGGACGCGCCGGTGCTGCTGATGGACGAGCCGTTCTCGGCCGTCGACCCGATCGTGCGCGAGGGCCTGCAGGACGAGTTGCTGCGGTTGCAGTCGCAGCTGGGCAAGACGATCGTGTTCGTCACCCACGACATCGACGAGGCCGTGCGGCTGGGCGACAAGGTGGCCGTGATGCGCGTCGGCGGGCGGCTCGCGCAGTACGGCACGCCGGCCGACGTGCTGCGGCACCCGGTGGACGACTTCGTGGCGTCCTTCGTGGGCCGCGACCGCGGCTACCGTGGACTGTCTTTTGTGGACGCTACGGGCGTGGAAGTTCGTTCGGTGGCCACGGTTTCCTTGGGTGACAACGTCTTCGGTCCGACGGAGGAGTGGCTGCTCGCGGTGAACGACTCCGGGCAGCCGCGGGGCTGGCTGGCTCCGGGGTCCAGTGTGGGCGGCGAGCTGGCCGAGTCGGACCTGGTCGCCGGTGGTTCGCTCTACCGGCGCGGCACGTCGGTGCGGGGTGCGCTGGACGCGGCGTTGTCGTCGCCGGCCGGGCTGGGTGTCGTGGTGGACGAGACGGGCAAGGCCGTGGGCGCGGTGACGGCGCGGCAGGTGCTCGACGTGATCGAGGGCGTCCCGACAGCGGACTGATCCAGACCGGGCGGCTGGTCCGCCCTACTTTCGCCGGGAGCCACCCGGGTGCCAGTCCTTCCGCGGGGCGGTGACGCGGTCCTACCGTGAAAAAGTCTCACCCCTTGCGGTGCGGTGGGCGATTCCCCAGCTCATCGCGCCGGCCCTGCCAAGGAGGACTCATGTCCAAGTCCCTGCTCAGCAAGGCCAGATCAGCCGGTGTGGCGCTCGTGGCCGCGGCGGTCGCGAGCGTCGGGTTCACCGCCCCGGCTTCCGCCCAGGAGGGGTCGATCGTCGGCGCGGATGCGCCCGGCGCGATCTCCGGCAGCTACATCGTGGTGTTCAAGGAATCGGCGTCGCCGGTGTCTTCGCTGGTCAGCGAGGTGACCGGCAAGCTCGGCGGCAACGTGCGGCAAACGTTCTCGCGTGCGCTGCACGGCTACTCGGCGACGATGAGCGAGTCGCAGGCGAAGCGGGTCGCGGCCGATCCGTCGGTGGCGTTCGTCGAGCAGAACCGGCGCGTGACGATCACCGCCACGCAGTCGAATCCGCCGTCGTGGGGCCTGGACCGCGTCGACCAGCGCAACCTGCCGCTGAACCAGGCGTACAACTACTCGACCACCGCGTCGAACGTGCACGCCTACATCATCGACACCGGCATCAACCTGACGCACAGCGACTTCGGCGGCCGCGCGACGTCCGGCTACGACTTCGTCGACGGCGACTCGAACGCCAGCGACTGCAACGGCCACGGCACGCACGTCGCCGGAACTGTCGGTGGTTCCGCGTACGGTGTGGCCAAGGGGGTGCAGTTGACCGCCGTGCGGGTGCTCGACTGCGAGGGTTCGGGCACCTACGACCAGGTGATCGCCGGCATCGAGTGGGTCACCCAGAACGCGGTGAAGCCGGCGGTGGCGAACATGAGCCTCGGCGGCGGCGTGTCGACGGCGGTGGACAACGCGGTGAAGGCGTCGATCGCGGCGGGCGTGACGTACGCGGTCGCGGCGGGCAACAGCAACACGAACGCCTGCAGCTCGTCGCCGTCCCGCGTCCCGGCGGCGATCACCGTGGGAGCCACGACGAGCACGGACGCACGGGCGAGCTACTCGAACTACGGGAGCTGCCTGGACATCTTCGCGCCCGGCAGCAGCATCAAGTCGGACTGGATCGGCAGCACGAGCGCCACGAACACCATCAGCGGCACCTCGATGGCGACGCCCCACGTCGCTGGAGCCGCAGCGCTCTACCTGGCCACCCACACCTCGGCGACGCCCCAGCAGGTACGAGACGCACTGGTGGCAGCGGCCACCACAGGCAAGGTGACCAGCGCAGGAACGAACAGCCCCAACACCCTGCTCTACACGGGCGCATAGCGCCATCTTGAACAAAACCCCGAGCTGGGTGGTCATCCCGTCGCCTGACACGCAACGATCACCTTGAGCCAGGGCCGCAACCCAGGCCGCCAACCGGCGGCCGAACATGCCAA
>NZ_JBEXTX010000120.1:0-22698 GCF_040614175.1 Amycolatopsis sp. NPDC006131 | reverse complement strand
GCACGGCCGCCCCGGCATCGGGTGCGGCCGTGCTCGCTTCCTGCTGCTCGGCCCAGGTCGTGAGGACCGTGGCGGCGGCGCCGGTCAGCTCCCGCGCCATCCCGTACCGGTCAGCACACGAACCAGCTCGCATCTTCGTCGCCGCAATACCCGCTGCACAGCAGCAGGGAGGGCGGCTTACCGGTTTCCGGGTCCCCGGAACTGCTGATCCGCGCGTCCAGCCGCTCGACCAGACCGTCCAGTTCGGACAGCTCCAGCGTCGACTCCATGATGAACTCCTTCCGTTGGTTTCCTCTACCCACCGACTGCGGTGGTCTCTGGGGCGCGCCGCGCGCGCCGGGTGGTGATCCGCTGCCAGGCGGCGGTCACGTCGTCGGCCAGCCGGGACGGCGAGGCGCCCAGCGGCAACCGCACCACGGCCTGCGCCGCTCGCCGCAATCCGTCCACATCGGACACCGTCAGGTCGTCGGGAGCGGGCAGCATCTCCTCCAGCACCAGGCCGCCGACCGCGGGGTCGGCCAGCATCCGGTCGAACACCCGCAGCGTGGCGACGCTGTCCAGGTCGACCGGCTGGGACCGGCGGCCGTCCCGGGCGAACACCCACCGCGGCGCGCCGGTCACCAGCCGCAGGTTCGCCAGTGCCCGCATCCGCGCGAACCGGTCGCCGCCCGGCTCCGGCAGCACGTCCCGGCCCGCGAACACCGTCGCCGGGGCGATCACCAGGTCCGGGTCGACCAGCAGGCGCGGTGTGCGGGCGCGGCCGGGGAAGGCGGCGCGCGGATCGCCGAACCCGTGCGACACCGCGAGCCGCCGGGCCGGGGACGCCGCGGTGAGCAGCGAAACCACCAGGTCCCACGGCGGCGGTGGCCGCCGGGTCGCGTGGTAGACCGGCCACAGCACCTGGCCGGCGCGGTCCTCCGCGATCACGCCACGCGCGTCGCGGCGGAGCGTGATCTCGTCCAGCGGCAGGTAGCGGCGCATCCCGGCCGGATCGTCCACATAGGTCGCCGGGTCGGCGTCACCGGTCCAGGTTCGCGTGTAGCGCGGGCGGCGCACGGTGTTGGCGCCCTGGCTGCCCTGCGGCGGCACGAGCACCTCGACGAGCTCCGCGCCGCACCGGGCCGCCGTCTCGGTCAGGAACGCGCGGTGCGCGCTGACCTGCGGGACCTCGCCGTGCAGGCTCTGCAGCGCGGCGGCGAACCGCGCGTCCGTCACGCCCGCCGGGGTGACGGCCTCCAGCACGGCCCGGCTTTCCGGCAGCGGGCGGAGCAGGCAGTCGACCGGCCACGGCGACGGCCGCGCGGGCGGCGCGCCCAGGTAGTCCAGCACCGCCGGGCCGAGTTCGATCTCGCTTTCGTCGGCGTGCCGGGCCATCCACTCGCACAACCGCTGGTAGGTGGTCCGCGGCCGTGGTTCCGGCCACGCCGAGCCGGGCAGGGCGGGCCGGGGCGGCTCGCCGGAGTCCAAGGCCTCCGCGACGATTTCCGACAGCGGCCGGGGGTCGGGGGCGACGAGGTCGAGCGCGGGGTGCGACCGACGGTCGGCGATCACCGCGGCGAGCCGTCCCGCGTGCGCGACCAGCTCGGGCAGCCGCGACGGCACCGGGACGCCGCCGTGCGCGCGCCGGTAGACGTCGGTGAACCCGTCGCCGGGCTCGGCGGCGACCCGCCAGCGGTGCAGCCGCCCGGTCGGCGCCGACGACACCTGCACGAGCCCCAGCTGCGCCAGGTGCCGCAGGAACTCGCGCAGCACCGGCTTGCGCCGCGCGTCCGGCGCGAGCAGCGTGACGACGTCCCGGGTGCGCATCGCCCGCGCGCCGAGAACCCGGCACAGCGCGTCCACCACCGGCGTGCGCCGGATGTCGCCGCGCCGCACCGCGTCCGGCCCGTCGTGGTCGGCGACGTGCCAGCACAGCCGGTCGCCCTCCGTCCACCGCAGCGCCGTCAGGCTCAGCCACGCGTCCGGCAGGACCGGGGCCGCGGTCAGCCTGCGGCGGTCCTCCTGGATGTTGGTGAGCCGGTGCACCGCGTGGTCGCCGACCGTCAGCGGGCCAGGGCCGGTCCCGGCCAGGGCGACGTGTGCGAGCCAGCCGCGCGGGGTGGTCTTGAACGCGGCCCGGAACAGCAATCGCAGCAGGTAGTCGGCGCGTTTGCGCAGTGCTTTGCCGGTCCACGGCTCACCGGCGGCGAGCCGGGCGCGGATGTCCTCGACGACGCCGGGCGCGGTGGCGGCGACCATCCGGGCCGCGGCGGGATCGGCGGTGATCAGGTCCCACACCAGGCCGTGGTGCATCCGGGCGGTCCGCTCGACCGCGTCGTGCAGCGCGGCGGTCTCGGCGGCCAGCGCGGCGCCCCACTCGGCGATCCGCGCCAGCGGACGGTAGTCCAGGTCCCCGGGCTGGACGAACTCGCCGCGGTGCAGGCGGCGCCGGACGTCGAGCGCCTGCCGCCGCGCCTCGCGCGGCAGGGCCGGGACCAGCTCCGCGCCCATGCGCTCGGCCACGTCCGCGGCGCACGCGCGGTAGGCGGTCTCGGCGCGGATCAGGTGACGCATCCGTTCGGTCAGGTCGGGCGTGCCGAGCGCGGCGGGCAGCGCCGCGGGCAGGCCCGCCACCCTCACCAGTGCGGGATCAGTCATCGCCCGCCGCCAGCGACTCGGCGATCAGGACCTGCCTGCCGAAGCTCAGCTTCCCGCGGTTCCAGTGGAACACCACGTAGTAGCAGGCCGCCTCGCGTGGGCCGACCCGCGCGCCGTCCGCGGTGAAGTAGTGGTTCCACCACCCGTCGAGCAGCGGCCGGACCTCCTCGGCGTGCCGCTCGGCCAGCCGCCGGGCAGGCCCGGGCACGGTGGCCGCCAGCTCGTCCGGGTGGTGCCACCACCGGCGCAGGCCCGCCGCGGCGACCGCGGTGTCGACCGGCTCCGGGTGCCGCCGCCCGGTCTCGCGGACCCGCGCCCACACGTCCCGGTCCTCCCAGCCGGCGATCCGCAGCCCGTCGAAGACGCCGCGCAGCATCAGCATCGACAGCGCCCACTGCGGGCAGCCGGACGGCCGGGTGTGGTGGTCGAGCCAGGTCAGCGAGTCCACGGTGAACAGCCGGTGCGCCCACGCCATCGAGCGGGGACCGCCGAACAGGTGCGCCTCCGGCTCGTACACCGACGGCACCGCCCTGGTCACCAGGCCGATGTCCTGCCACAGCCGGATCCGCTTGCGCAGCAACGCTTCCACGTGCTCGGCGTGCCCGGGCGCGGGAGCGAGGCGCAGGCGCAGCCCCGGCGGCTTGTGCATCACGAAGAAGTCGTCGATCGTCTGCTGCCACAACCAGTCCCGTGCCAGCGCGGCGATCGCGCCGTGCAGTTCCGGCAGATCCGGCGTTTCCAGGCCCCACTGCACCCACCGGTCCTCCTCGGCGGCGAGCGCGGCCGCGCCCGCGGTGAGGAATGTGGTGAACTCGCGGCTGGTCCGCCCCTCGGACAGCGCGCTGACGCAGTCGGCGAGGAAATCCCGCATGGGCACGGACTTCTCCCGCAGGCGCACGGTCGCAGGCACCGCCATCTCGCCTCCCGAAAGGAATTCTCGAAACGGTTTCCGGAAATGCGGAAATCCGTATTCAGTCTGTGCCGGGAGGCGGACGGCGGAAAGTGCGGGAACGGCTTTTCGCCGGGTCGAACGACCCCTGAACGTGGTGACCTGGCGAGCCGCGTCCGGCGCCGGGACACAGGGTCACGGCGGCCGGACGCGGTTACTCACACCGGTCAGCGCGGAACCGCTCGGGTCAGCGGTTTCGCCACACCGGTTTCCTTTTCTGCGCGAACGCCGCCGGTCCTTCGAAGGCGTCCTGGCTGACGAGGAGTTCGTCGAGCGCGGGCGAGGGGTGCCGGACGGCTTCCACGGTGTCCGCGAACCCGTCCGCCTCCGCCATGATCCGCAGCGAGGTGCGCACCGACGTCGGCGAGCCCTCCAGTATCGCGGCGGCCAGCTCGCGCGCGACCGCCAGCGCTTGCCCGGCCGGCGTGACCCGGCTGACCAGGCCGTAGGACTCGGCCTCCGCGGCGGACAACCGCCTGCCGGTGAGGATCACGTCGTTCGCGACCTTCGGCGGGATCGCGCGCGGCAGCCGCACCAGGCCGCCCGCCGCGGCGACCAGGCCGACCCGGACCTCGGGCAGGCCGAACTGCGCGGTCTCGTCGGCGACCACGAGGTGGCAGGCGAGGGCGATTTCGCAGCCGCCGCCCAGTGCGAAGCCGTTGACCGCGGCGATCACCGGTTTCGGCAGGGATTCGCGGCTGGTGAGCCCGGCGAACCCGTTCTTGGGCACCCACATCGGTTTCCCGCTCGCGGAGTAGACGAGGTCGTTGCCCGCGGAGAACGCCTTGTCGCCGGCGCCGGTGATGATCGCGACCCACAGGTCCGGGTCGGCGAAGTAGGCGTCGAACACCTCGTCCAGCTCGGCATTGGCAGGCGGGTGCAGGCTGTTGCGTGAATCCGGGCGGTTGATGGTGACTTCGAGCAGGTGCCCGTCGCGGCGCACCAGGATGTGCTCGTAGTCGTCGCGGAAGCCCGGCGCGCGCGGCGGGAACAGCTCGGCCATCCGCTCGGCCGTCTTCGTGACCCGGTTGCCGAACCCGAACGAGCGCACGTGGATCTTGCTGCCGATCGGCTCGCCGTCCAGCAGCCTGCCGAGCGTCTCCTCGTCCTTGGTGGAGGCGAGGAAGCGGCGGCCGTCGTCGAGCCGTCCGATGACCACGGCGCTGCCCGCGGCGTGCTGGACGGTGTAGGTCTCCAGCGTGGCCCAGCCGTCCGGGTGCACCGTGGTCGGCACCGCGGGGCGCGCGTCCAGCTTGGCCTGCAGTTCGGCGCTGCGGCCGGGCCGCCACGGCGCCGGGGTCGTGGAGTACACACCGGCGGAGTACTTGGACAGCATGCCGCCGTTGGCGCCGACCAGGCCGAACGCGCCCGGCTGCGCGCGCAGGCGCACGACGGTCTCGGCGATCGCGTGTGTGGAGTAGTTGTTGCCGGGGCCGCCGAAGAACGGCAGGCCACCCGTGACGGTGAGGCCGCGCGGGTCGTCCGGGGCCAGGCCGAGCCCGTCGCAGACGGCGAACACGGCGACCGGGAAGCAGCTGTACAGATCGATGGTGGCCAGGTCGCCGACCCCGATGCCGGCGAGGTCCAGCGCGTGCCGCACCGCCATCACCGCGGCTGGCGACCCGCTCAGGTCCTCGCGCTCCAGCAGCGGCTGTTCCTCCAGGTCGGCGTGGCCGTGCAGGAACACCCACTTGTCCTCGGGCACGCCGAGCCGCCGCGCGGCGCCCACCGACATCAGTAGCACCGCGGCGCCCTGGTTGACCTGCTCGCGGGCGATCAGGAACCGCGTGTACGGGTCGGCGATCGGGCGGTTGCGCTCGGTCGGCGTCGCCAGCTCGCGGGCGTCGCGCCGCACCGGCGCGGCGGCGTGCGGGTTGGCCGCGGCGACCGCGGTGAAGGGCGCGAACAGCTCGCCCATCGCGAGCGCGTAGTCCTCGCGGGACAGGCCGAGCCGGGCGCGGCGGGCGTTCTCGAACAACGCGTACTGGCTGGTCGGTTCGAGCAGGCCGTGCGCCAGCATCTGCCGGTTGGCCAGGCCCTTCAGCCCGAACCCGCGGTCCTCCAGGTGGCCGTCGACGTGCTCGGTGAAGTCCGGCTTGTCGTCGGCCTGCTGCAGGTGCCGGACCGTGGAGATGGCCTCCGCGCCCACGACCAGCGCGACCTCGGCCCCGCCCGCGGCGATCGTCCCGGCCAGTTCGGTGACCAGGTGCTGGGGCGACTGGCCGCCGGTGACCTCCAGGATCGCGCGGGCGGGCGCCGCGCCGACGCGGTTCGCGACCGAGCGCGGGAAGTTGTCCGACCGGCCCAGCGGTGAGTGCGAAATCGGCGTGGAGATCTCGAACTGGCGGATGCCCGCGACGGTGTCGACGGCGGACGCGACGTCACCCGGGTCGGCGCCCGTGTCGGCGAGGGCGTCCCGGGCCGCCGCGGCCGCGAGTTCGACCGCGGACAGCCCGCGGTAGCCGGCATCGTCGATGCGCTCGGACGCCTGGCCGACGCCGACGAGGACCGGCGTCCGGTGATCGAGAGAGGTCATACCGAACGGTAACCCGGCGGCGCGCTCTCGATCACCGCTTCCGGATCACGAACTCTGTGCGATGTTGACCATCCACGAGACCCCGAACCGGTCCAGGCACGCGCCGAACTCGTCGCCCCACATCTGCTTCTCCAGCGGGACGGTGACCGTGCCGCCGTCGGACAGCTTGTCCCAGTAGCCGCGCAGCTCGTCGGCGTCCTCGCCGCTGAGGCTGATCGACATGTTGTTGCCGGGCTGGTGCTCCATGCCGGGCGGGGTGTCCGAGGCCATCAGCGTGAAACCGCGCTCGGTTTCGAGCTGGGCGTGCATGACCTTGTCCGCGTCGGCGCCTTCCATGCCGCCGAAGTCGCCGAAGGTGTTGAGGTTGAGCTCGCCGCCGAAGACCTGCCGGTAGAACTCCATTGCCTGCCGCGCGTCGCCGGCGAAACTGATGTACGGGTTGAGCCGCGAAGCCATTTCCGGGTCTCCCTCCATCGCGAAGGGGGCCAATCCTCGCAGACCGCCCTGCCTGCGACAACACCCTGCGGGGTAGGAAAAACTCCGCCAGAATCGGCCCGTGACCGGGTCGGTTTGGTACGTGGGTTACGGGTCCAACCTGCACGCCGCGCGGCTGCGGTACTACCTGGAGGGCGGCACGCCGCCGGGCGGGCGGCGGTCGTGCCCCGGGTGCCGTGACCCGCGTCCGCCGGAGCGGATCGTCGCCCATTCGATGCCCGGCGCGGTGTACTTCGCGACCGAGTCCGCGACGTGGGGCGGCGGCCGCGCGTTCTACGACCCGTCGTTGCCGGGAACCGCGGCCGGCCGGGCGTACCTGCTGACGGTGGGGCAGTTTTCGGACCTGGCGGCGCAGGAGATGTACCGCGCGCCGGACGGCGACCTGGACCTGACGACGGTGCTGTCGGCGGGCCGGGACGTCCTGGGGCCGGGGCGCTACGAGACGTTGCTGCACGTGGGCGACCTGGACGGGTTCCCGGTGCTGACGTTCACCGCTCCGTGGGCCGCCGACGAGGTGCCGTGGAACCCGCCGTCGGCGGTGTACCTGCGGATGCTCGGCGACGGGTTGCGGGAGTCGCACGGCTGGCCGCCGCCCCGCGTGGCCGAGTACCTGTGCGGCCTGCGCGGGGCGGCGGGGTTCTGGTCCGTGGACGAGGTGGAGGCGCTGCTGGCTCAGTAGGCCAGCTCGGCCAGGCGCTCGGGGTCGGAGATGATGTCGATCGCCGCGATGAGGTCGTTCACCACGGTGAACGCGAAGAGCGTCTGCGGGCGGCCGTCGCGCAGGATGAGGCGGCCGGCGACGCCGTTGACCAGCACCGGGACCGGCTGCCCGCCCTGGCCGGACTGCCGGAAGGTGAGCGCCTGCCCGGCCACCGCCTCGGCCCCGCGCACCAGCCGGGCCGCGCCCGCGGGCAGGGTGGCGGCCTCGGCCCGCAGCACCACGTCCGGGTCCAGCACGCTGACCAGCGCGGCGAAGTTCCCGTCCCGCGCGGCGGCGAAGAACGCGTCCACCACCTCGCGCTGCCGGGTCACGTCCCCGTCCGGCACCGTCGGGCTGCCCTGGATCCGCCGCCGGGCGCGGCTCGCCAGCTGGCGGGCCGCGGCCGGGGTCCGGTCCACGATCGGGGCGATCTCGTCGAACGGCAGCGCGAACATGTCGTGCAGCACGAACGCCAGCCGCTCCGCCGGGTCGAGCGTGTCCAGCACGACGAGCAGCGCCAGCCCGACCGAGTCGGCGATCAGCGCCTGCTGCTCGGGGTGCGAGCCGTCCTCCGGGACGATGATCGGGTCCGGCAGGCGCTCCGGGTACTCCTCGCGGCGCGACGACCGCGACCGCAGCATGTCCAGGCACACCCGGCCGACCACGGTCGTCAGCCAGCCGCCGAGGTTGCGCACCTCGCCGGCGTCGCTGCGGCTGAGCTTCAGCCACGCCTCCTGCACCGCGTCCTCGGCCTCGGTCAGCGAACCCAGCATCCGGTACGCCACCGCTCGCAGGTGCGCCCGGTGCGACTCGAACCGCTCGGCCAGCCACTCGTTCTCGGTCATACCGCTCTGACGGATCCCGTCACGCCGATGTGACCGGCTGGGAGACCCGGATCACGATCAGGCACGAGTCGTCCTCGGTGTCGGACGTCGCCTCGGCCAGCAGCTGGTCGCTGATCCGCTCCACGTCCGCGCCCGCGTGGCAGGCCGCGGCGGCCAGCCGGTCCAGGCTGTCGTCGAGCAGCACGCCACGCCGTTCGATCAGCCCGTCGGTGAACAGGACCAGCGTGTCCGCGGGCCGCAGCTCCAGCGTGGTCTCCTCGAACCGGGCGTTCGGCCGCGCGCCGAGCAGGATCCCGCGCGGCAGGGACAGCTGCTCGGCCACGCCGTCGCGCACCAGCATCGGCGGCAGGTGCCCGGCGCGCGCCCAGGTCAGCGTCCGGCTGTCCGGGTCGTACAGCCCGCACAACGCGGTGCCGGTGACGCCGCGGTTGACCGTGAACGTCGTGGTGTTCAGCCATTCCAGCAGCCGTCCGGGGCTCGCCCCGGTCACGGCCAGCCCGCGCAGCGCGTTGCGCAACGCGATCATGCCGGTGGCCGCGCCGATCCCGTGCCCGGCGACGTCGCCGATCACGAGCAGGATCCGCCCGCTCGGCAGCACCGTCGCGTCGTACCAGTCGCCGCCGACCTTGTGCTCCTGCGCCGCGGGCCGGTACCGGACCGCGACGTCGAGCCCGTCCATCTCCACCGGCCGCGCCGCCGACGGCAGGATCGCCTGCTGCAGTTCCCGCGCGATCCGGTTCTGCTGCTGGGCTTCGTGTTCGGTGTCGGCCAGCCGGTCGCGCGTGGCGTTCAACGCGACTTGGCTCTGGTACTGCGCCGACAGGTCCTGGTAGATCCCGCGCACCGCGACCAGCTGCCCGCTCTCCGACAGCACCGGCTCGCCGTGCGCGCGGATCTGCCGGTGCGTGCCGTCCGGCCGGATCAGCCGGAACACCGTCGCGGCCTCCTGACCCGCCAGCAGCGTGGTCTGGAACGCCTCGGCGATCGGCAGGTCGTCGGGGTGGACGTAGGTGCACAGCTCGTCCCACGCGACCGGGCCCGCCGACAGCGGCAGCCCGAACAGCTCGAAGGTCTGCTCGGTCCAGGTCATCTCGCCGGTGAGGACGCTGTGCTCCCAGCTGCCCAGCCGCGCGATGTGCTGCAGGTTGTGCAGCAGCTGCGCGAGCCGGTGGTCGTCGTGCCCGACGGTCAGCACGATCCGCACCCCGTCCAGGAACCGGGTGATCCGCACGTCCACCGTCGCGGGGGTGGCCGCGCCGCCGGTCCGGGCGACCAGCGGGACCGGCCCGAGCCGCGCGCTCGCGCCGGTGGTGAGCACCTCCACCGCGCGGTCGGCGAGCCCGTACGCGCACAGCAGCGGGTACGCCCTGGTCAGCCCGCGGCCGACCAGTTCCGCGGGCTGCCGCCCGTGCGGGTCCTCGAAGTCCTCGCCGACCTGGGCGACCTCGAAGTCGGTCACCTGGCCGGACTCGTCCGAACGCGGCCGGGCGAACAGGCCGGAGTCCAGCAGGCCCACCATCGACGGCAGCGCCCCGGCCGGCTGCGTGCCGAGCACGATCTCCCGGCCGCACAACGCGGCGAGCGCGGTGAGCCGTCGTTTCTGCTCCGGCGGGAACAGCGGCAGCGGCGCGGCCCAGACGAATTCCACCACGCCGGCGATGCTGCGCGAGGTGGTCACCGGGATCACCGCCCGCGCCCCGCGCCGGTCGTCCGCCGGCAGCGGCACGGCGGGGGCGAATCCCACCTCCGGGATCCAGTGCGGACGCCGTTCCCGTGCCGCCCGCTGCGGCAGGCAGTCCATCAGCACCGGGATGTGCCGCCAGCGGCTGGCCTCCAGCAGGCCGAGCCCGCTGTGCCCGGCGAGGGCCAGCGCGCCGTCCGGCCGCACCTGCCACACCGCGACCGCGGCCGCGCCCGCGGTGCGCCGGACTTCCTCCAGCAGAGCCGAATTCTCCGCGGAGGCGTCGGGCAGCCGGGCGAAGTCGGGAGCGCTGTCGGGCTCGCACGGCGCCCGTGGCGGCCGGACCGCGCCCGCGACCAGGTCCGCGGCCAGCTCCGCGACGGTGATCCCGGTGCGCGCGGCCAGTTCGGTGAGGTGCGTGGCGGCCTCGGCGGGGGAGTAGCCGAGCCGTTCCACGAGGATGCCTTCGGCGACCGGGACGAGCAGCCCGCCGTCCCGTTCGGCGCGCAGCCGTTCGATCTCCTGCTGCTGGCACTCCACGACGGCGGCGAGCCCGGCGACGCGCGGATCGAGGTCGCTGGTCTGCGGCGGGTACTGGGCCGTCACTCGAGCCCCTCGGTCGCGGTGGGCGGACGAAACAAGTCTAGTGAAGTGGCGCTGGGATACGTGTCGCGCTACCAGTAGATTCCTCTTCTGCGGGGATTGTTCGCAAGAGCGGTTCCCAGAGCCTCACGGAATCGGAGTGCGCTGATGGCTGAGAGCCGGACCGCCCAGGCCAAGCGGGACCCGGGCCGGGGCGGTGAACGGGAGCTGGCCGATCCCCGGCTGCAGCAGCTGCTGGCCGGGCTGACCGCGGTGCGCGACGGCGATTTCGGAACCCGGCTGCCGCAGGTCGGCGACGAGCTGCTGGACGAGATCGCGGCGGTCTTCAACGGCATGGTCGACCAGCTGTCGGTGTTCACGTCCGAGGTGACGCGGGTGGCGACCGAGGTGGGCACCGAGGGCAAGCTCGGGGGCCAGGCGCGGGTGCCCGGGGTGTCCGGGACCTGGGCGGACCTCACCGATTCGGTGAACGCGATGGCCGGGAACCTGACGGCTCAGATGCGCGACATCGCGCAGGTCGCGACCGCGGTGGCGAAGGGCGACCTGTCGCAGAAGATCACGGTGGACGTCCAGGGCGAGATCCGGGAGCTGAAGGAAACCATCAACACGATGGTGGACCAGTTGTCCTCGTTCGCCGACGAGGTCACGAGAGTGGCCCGTGAAGTCGGCACCGAAGGAATTCTCGGCGGTCAGGCGGAAGTCCCCGGCGTTTCTGGAACCTGGAAGAACCTCACCACTTCGGTGAATTTCATGGCCGGAAATCTCACCGATCAGGTGCGCAACATCGCTCAGGTGACCACCGCCGTGGCGCGCGGTGATCTGTCGCAGAAGATCATGGTCGACGCGCGCGGGGAAATCCTGGAACTGAAGAACACCATCAACACGATGGTGGACCAGCTCTCGTCGTTCGCCGACGAGGTGACGAGAGTGGCGCGCGAGGTCGGCACGGACGGCAGGCTGGGCGGGCAGGCGCAGGTGCCCGGTGTCGGCGGAACGTGGCGGGCGCTCACCGATTCGGTGAACTTCATGGCGGGCAACCTCACCGATCAGGTGCGCTCGATCGCCTCGGTGGCCACCGCGGTCGCCGACGGTGACCTCTCCCAGAAGATCACCGTCGACGCGCGCGGCGAGATCCTGGAACTGAAGAACACCATCAACACGATGGTCGACCAGCTGTCGGCGTTCGCCGACGAGGTCACGCGCGTGGCCCGCGAGGTGGGCACCGAGGGCCGCCTCGGCGGTCAGGCCGACGTCAAGGGTGTGTCGGGCACCTGGAAGGCGCTCACCGAATCGGTGAACGTCATGGCCGCCAACCTGACCGACCAGGTGCGGTCGATCGCCGACGTGACCACCTCCGTCGCCAAGGGCGACCTGACGCAGAAGATCCGCGTCGACGCGCGCGGCGAGATCCTGGAGCTCAAGGAAACCATCAACACGATGGTCGACCAGCTGTCGGCGTTCGCGGACGAGGTCACGAGAGTGGCCCGCGAAGTGGGCACGCACGGCAACCTGGGCGGCCAGGCCAACGTCCGCGGGGTGTCCGGCACCTGGAAGGACCTGACCGACAACGTCAACGTGATGGCGTCCAACCTGACCAGCCAGGTGCGCTCGATCGCGCAGGTGGCCAGCTCGGTGGCGCAGGGCGACCTGTCGAAGAAGATCACCGTCGAGGCCAAGGGCGAGGTCGCCGCGCTGGCCGACACGATCAACACGATGGTCGACACGCTCGGCGCGTTCGCCGACGAGGTGACCAGAGTGGCCCGCGAGGTCGGCACCGAAGGGATCCTCGGCGGCCAGGCCCGCGTGCCCAACGTCGCGGGCACCTGGAAGGACCTCACCGACAACGTCAACTCGATGGCGAACAACCTGACCAACCAGGTGCGCAACATCGCCCAGGTGACGACCGCCGTCGCGGACGGCGACCTGACCAAGAAGATCGACGTCGACGCGCGCGGCGAGATCCTCGAACTGAAGACGACGATCAACACCATGGTGGACACGCTGGGCTCGTTCGCCGCCGAGGTGACCCGCGTGGCGCGCGAGGTGGGCAGCGAGGGACGGCTGGGCGGCCAGGCCGAGGTCGAGGGCGTGTCCGGCACCTGGAAGCGGCTCACCGAGAACGTCAACGAGCTGGCGGGCAACCTGACCCGCCAGGTGCGCGCGATCGCCGAGGTGGCCAGCGCCGTGGCCACCGGCGACCTGACCCGCTCGATCTCGGTCGAAGCGCAGGGCGAGGTCGCCGAGCTCAAGGACAACATCAACTCGATGGTGCGGTCGCTGCGCGAGACCACGCACGCCAACCAGGAACAGGACTGGCTCAAGACCAACCTGGCGCGCATCGCCGGGTTGATGCAGGGCCACCGGGACCTGGCCACCGTCGCCGAGCTGGTGCTGGACGAGCTGGTGCCGCTGGTGAACGCGCAGCAGGGCACGTTCTTCCTGAGCAGCGGGCAGAACGGCAGCGGGCGGCTGCGGCTGATCGCCACCTACGGCGCGCACTCCACCGAGGAGCTGGTTCGGGAGGTCGAGGTCGGTCAGACGCTCATCGGGCAGGCGGCCCGCACCCGGCGGCCGATCATCGTCGACAAGACCCCGCCCGGGTACGTGCGGATCTCCTCCAGCCTCGGCGAGGCGCCGCCGGTGAACCTCGTCGTGCTGCCGGTGACCTTCGAGGACCGCACCCTCGGCGTGATCGAGCTGGCCTCCTTCGAGCGGTTCACCCAGGCGCAGCGCGACCTGCTGGACCAGCTGGGCGAGACGATCGGCGTCAACGTCAACACGATCGTGGCGAGTTCGCGCACGGACTCGCTGCTGGAGGAGTCGCAGCGGCTCGCCGCCGAACTGCGGGTCCAGCAGGAGGAACTGCAGCGCTCGAACGCTGAGCTGGCCGAGAAGGCGGCGCTGCTGGCCCGCCAGAACCGCGACATCGAGGTCAAGAACACCGAGATCGAGCAGGCCAGGCGGGAGATCGAGGAGCGCGCCGAGCAGCTCGCGCTGGCCTCGAAGTACAAGTCCGAGTTCCTCGCGAACATGTCGCACGAGCTGCGCACGCCGCTCAACAGCCTGTTGATCCTGGCGAAGCTGCTCGCGCAGAACCCCAGCCGCAACCTCACCGCCAAGCAGGTGGAGTACGCCGAGGTGATCCACTCGGCCGGTTCGGACCTGCTGCAGATGATCAACGACATCCTCGACCTGTCCAAGGTGGAGGCCGGGCGGATGGACATCCACCCGGAGCCGTTCGCGCTGAACCAGCTGCTGGACTACGTCGAGGCCACGTTCCAGCCGCTGACCGCCGAGAAGGGACTGACCTTCGCGGTCACCGCCGACCAGGACGTGCCGCGCGAGCTGGTGACCGACCAGCAGCGGTTGCGGCAGGTGCTGCGCAACCTGCTGTCCAACGCGGTCAAGTTCACCGACCACGGCCGGGTCGAGCTGCACGTGCGGATGGCCCGCGAGGAGGAGCTGCCGGCGGGCACCAGCGGCCCAGTGGTGGCGTTCGCGGTCACCGACACCGGCATCGGCATCGCGAAGGAGAACCTGAGCGCCATCTTCGCCGCGTTCCAGCAGGCCGACGGCACCACCAGCCGCCGCTACGGCGGCACCGGGCTGGGGTTGTCCATCAGCAACGAGGTGGTCTACCGGCTTGGCGGCGAGATCCGCGCGGAGAGCGAGCTCGGCGAGGGCAGCACGTTCACGTTGTTCCTGCCGCTGGGCAAGTCCCCGGACGGCCTGCCCGCGCCCGCGGCCGCCGAGGTCGAGGTGCCCGAGCCGGCGTCGGAGGCCGCGCGCGAGACGCACGGCAAGCGGCAGGTGCTCGTCGTCGAGTCGGCGGGCACCGGGCTGCTGTCGCTGCTGGCGAGCAGCGCAGCCGCCGACCTCGCCGACACCCACGGCACGGTCACGGTCGCCACGGTGAGCACGGCGGAGCAGGCGACGAACGTCCTGCTCAGCCGCCCGCACCACTGCGTCGTGCTGGACGTCAGCCTGCCCGAGGGCGGCGCGTTCGCCGTGCTGGACGCGCTGGCCGACCACCCGGACCTGTGTTCGGTCCCGGTGCTCGCGCACCCGTCCCGCAAGCTGACCCCGGACCAGGAGAGCCTGGTGCAGACCCGCGCGGCGATGCAGCCGCTGGAGCTGCTGCCCTCGCTCGACGAGCTGCGCGAGCGGATCGCGCTGCACCTGTCCGCCGACCAGCCGGACGACGTCATCCCGCTGACCCAGCCGCGCACGCCGCTGCCGTCGCTGACCCGGCCGGTCGACGACCGTCCGGTGGACGAGCCGTTGCGCGGGCACAAGGTGCTGATCGTGGAGGACGACCCGCGCAACGTGTTCGCGCTGCGTGGCGCGCTGGAGAGCTACGGGCTGGAGGTGCGGCACGCGGTGAACGGGCGCAAGGGCATCGACGTGCTGCTCGCCGAGGACGGCATCGAGCTGGTGCTGATGGACGTGATGATGCCGGAGATGGACGGCTACGCGGCCACGGCGGCGATCCGGGAGATCCCGCGGTTCGCCGACATGCCGATCATCGCCGTCACCGCGAAGGCCATGCAGGGCGACCGGGAGAAGGCGCTCGCGTCCGGGGCCAGCGACTACCTGACGAAACCGGTCGACGCGGAGGAGCTGCTCCAGTGCCTGCGGCGGTGGCTGCCGGAGGTGCGGGCCTGACCCGGGCGGCGGATCCGGCGAAGGAGGTGTTCCGCCAGGGCGCGCGGAAGTGGAGGATGGGTGCGTGCAGGCACCCGATCCACTGAACCCGCGCGATCCGGCCGTCGACCCCGTCGACGGTGTCGCGGTCGCCGTCGAACGCCGCGGCAAGGCCGTGGTGGTCCAGGTCAGCGGCGAACTCGACCTCCTGACGACGCCGCGGCTGGACGACGCGGCGAGCCGGGCGCTGCGCGAGCAGCCGTCGCTGCTGGTGCTCGACCTGACGGGGGTCACGTTCCTGGGTTCGGCCGGCATGGCCTCGCTGGTCGCCGTGCGGCAGGCCGCGGGGGACGACCTGCCGATCCGCCTCGCCGCCGCGGACCCGGTCGTCGTGCGCGCGATGGAGGTCGTCGGCCTCGACGAGGAGTTCCCCCTCTACCCGACGTGCGAGGACGCGCTGGCCGGCTGACCGGCGAGCAGCCTGCGCAGCCCGGCGTGCAGGGCCGGGGCGGCGGCCAGGAACGAGGCCGCGCCCGGCCGCCACACTGCGCCGCCGGTGTCGGTGACGGTGGCACCCGCTTCGCTCGCGACGAGCGCGGCTCCGGCCAGGTTCGCGTCGTCGTGGCCGAACTGCCAGAACGCGTCGATCCGGCCGGAGGCGACCTCTGCCACCTGCCACGAGGTGGGGCCGAGGTTGCGCACCGCGCCGACGGCGGGCAGGACGTCGCCCAGTGAACGGCCGGCCAGCGCCGCCGCTCCGGCTCCCGGGAACGGCGGCTGGGACGTGGTGACCAGGGCGGCGGCCAGGTCGGTCTGCGCGGACGGGGTGACGGGTCTGCCGTCGAGAGTGGCGCCGCGGCCCCGCTCGGCGCGGTAGGTCTCGCCGCGGACGGGGTGGTGCAGCACGGTGGCGACTGGTTCGCGGTGGCGCACGAGCGTGATGCTGACGCACCAGTACGGCAGCCCGCGCAGGTACTGCACGGCGCCGTCGGCGATGTCGACCACCCACGAGGTCGTCCCGGCGGGCAGGCCGGTGCCGAACTCGTCGGCCCACGGGATGCCGGGCAGAAGTGTGCCGAGCCGTTGCCGGAGAAGGGGTTCGGCGGCGCGTTCGACCTCGGCGAAGGTGGTGCGGAACTCGTCGAGCGTGCGGGCCGGGGGCGGGGTGGGCAGGCCGCGGAGGATCTCGCCGGTTTCTTCGGCGGCGGCGGTGATGCCATCGAGGAGGTTCACGAGTCCGAGTGTCGGAGCTCGCGGCGGATCGGTGGGCTCGTCAGCCGGTTTCCGAGCGAGATCGTGCGAAACTCGGCTCGTGGTGGCTGATCCGGCTCTCGACGGGGATGATCTGCGGCTGATCGAGGCGCTGCAGTGCGACGGCCGGGTGACGGTCGAGCAGGCGGCGCGGGTGCTGGGGTTGCCGGTGCGGGCGGTGCAGCGGCGGATGCGCGTGCTGCTCGGCGACGGTGTGGTGCGCGTGGTCGCGGTGCCGCCGGGCGCGCTGGCGCGGGGCGTGGTGGTGCTGCGGATCCGGGTGCTGCGCGGGAAACTCGACACGATCACGGCGGCCCTGGCGGCCAGGGAGGACATCCCGCTGGTGGACGTGTCGGCCGCCGGGGACGAGATCCTGGCGCTGTTGCTGGCCGGTCCGGATACGCGTCATCGTCTGGTGTTCCGCCAGCTCCCCGCGACCAGCGCCGTGACCTCCGTCGAAGCGCAGACGGTGATGCACGTGTTCAGCGACGCGACCGACTGGCGTCTCGGCGTGCTGTCGGACGCCGAGCGAGCCGCGCTGGGTTGCGGTGGGCAGGCGGCGGAGCGCCCCCTGGACGACCTCGACCGGGCCGTGCTGCGCCTGCTCGGGGAAGACCTGCGGCTGCCTGCCGCCACGATCGCCGCCCGGCTGGGGCACCCGGAGTCCACCGTGCGGCGCCGCCTGAGCGCCCTGCGCGCCGACGGCCGGTTCGTGACGCAGGCGTTCGTCGACCCCGCGCGGCTCGGGCTGACCATCGACGCGAACCTGCTCATGCGGGTGCCCCCGGACCTCCTCGACCGGGCGGGCCGCGCGCTGGCCCGCCACCCGGCCGTCCACGGCGCGATGGCGACGACGGGCGCGTCGAACCTCCACGCCGCCGTGTGGTTGCGAGACCTGGAGCACCTGTACGCGTTCATCACGCAGGACCTGGCCGCGCTGGGGGTCACCGAGGTGGAGACGGTGCTGATCGGTGCGTCGGTCAAGCGGCCCGGGAAAGCCCTTTCACGGTAGTGGCGCCGCCGCGCCCAGGCCCCGCTCCGCGGCCGCCGCGCGGACCGCGTCGATGACCAGTTGCAGCGACGGCCGTGCGGACGCCGTGCGGTGCGCGATCGACACCGTTCGCATCGGCGGTTCCGTCAGGGCCACGATGTCCACCCCGGGCGGCCGCAGTGACAGGCCCAGGTCCGACACCAGCGTGACCCCGAGCCCGGCGGCGACCATCGCCAGCGCGGTCGCCTGCTCTCCGACCTCGTGGTTGATCTTCGGCTCGAACCCGTGCCGCTGGCACGCCAGCCGCACCGCCCGGCCGAAGTGCGAGCGCGGCCCGGCGAGGATCCACGGGTGCTCGGCCAGCTCGGTCAGGCTCACCGTGGTGGCGGGCACCGCGCCGCGCGGGACCGCCGCGTGCAGCCGTTCGACCGCGATCACCACCCGGGTCAGCGCCGGGTCCCACGGCATCGGGTAGTCGGAGTAGTCGATGACGAACGAGAAGTCGAGCGCGCCGTCCCGCACCGCGCCCGCGGTTTCCTCCGGCGCCAGCTCCTTCGTGCGCACCTCGATCCCCGGGTGTTCCCGCGCCAGCGCGGACAACGCGAACGGCAGCAACCCGGACGCCACCGACGCCCACACCCCGGCGGTCAGCCGCGCGGTGACGCCTTCCTGCGCCTCCTCCAGCGCCATGGTGGCCCGTTCGACGGACTTGAGGATCTCCTCGGCGTGCTCGGTCAGCACCACGCCCAGCTCGGTCAGCTGGACCCGCCTGCCGAGCCGCTCGAACAGCTTGGCCCCGACGTCCCGTTCCAGCTGCGCGAGCTGCTGCGAGACGGCCGATGCGGTGTAGTGCAGGGCGGCCGCGGCCGCGGTGACGGTTCCGCGGCGGTGCAGCTCCCGAAGCATCCGCAACCGGTGCAGCGAAAGCTCCATGCAGCCCAGGGTAGGTAAGGATCACCTGCTGTGCAGGGAACGTGAACGGAACCGTGCATGATCCCTAACTGGACGTCCCCGCCGACCCTGCCGCACCCTGGTGTCAGCGGGAATGGATCTCCCGATTCCACCCAGACCGGCGACCGAAGCCACCGCGCGTGGCGGAGGCGGGCTGTGCTGCGCCCGGAATCGGCGACAGGCTTGGAGGGCACAGTTGACCACGATGCAGGATCCGCGGGGGCTCACCGGCGAGCGGAGCGTCCCGCGCACGCACGAGCCGATGCTGCGGCTGACCTGGACCGACCCGGTCACCGGCACCCACGGCTACCTCGTGGTGCACACGCTGGTCTCCGGCCTGGCCACCGGCGGCACCCGGATGCGGGCCGGCTGCACGCTGTCCGAGGTCGAGGACCTGGCACGCGGCATGGCGGCCAAGACCGCGACGTTCGACCTGCCGGTGGGCGGGGCGAAGGGCGGGATCGACTTCGACCCGAAGGACCCGGGGGCCGTCGGGGTGCTGGAGCGGTTCTGCCAGGCGATGCGCCCGTGGCTGGACGCGCACTGGGTGACCGCCGAGGACCTCGGGGTGCCGCAGCACCTCATCGACGACGTCTTCGAACGGCTCGGGCTGGAGCAGTCCTACCACGCCGCCATCCGCCGGTCGCCCGATCCGGCGCGGACGCTGCGGCGCGTGCACGCCGGGCTGAACGCGCCGGTGCCGGGCGGGCTGCTGCTCGGTGACGTGGTGGGCGGTTACGGCGTGGCGCAGGCCTGTCTGGGCGCGGCGAGCGCGTGGGGCTGGGAGCCGGCCGCCACGACCGTGGCGATCCAGGGCATCGGCACGATGGGCGGCGGCGCGGCCTGGTACCTGCACGAGGCGGGCATGCGGGTCGTCGCGGTCGCCGACGCGGCCGGGACGCTGTACGACCCGGCGGGGCTGGACGTGCCCGCGCTGCTGGAGCTGCGGGACGCCTACGGCGAGGTGGACCGCTCGCGGCTGCCCGGGTCGGTCCGGCAGCTGCCGCGTGACGCGGTGGTCGGGGTGTCGGCCGACATCCTGGTGCCGGCGGCGATTTCCTACGCGCTGACGCCGGACAACGTCCCGGAGGTGGCGGCGAAGGTCGTGGTGGAAGCGGCCAACGCGGCGACCACGCCCGAGGCCGAGGCGATGCTCGCCGCGCGGGGGATCCCGGTGGTCCCGGACTTCGTGGCGAACGCGGGCGCCGCGGCGTGGGCGTGGTGGCTGCTGCTGGGGCAGGTGGGCGCCGACCCGGTCGACTCGTTCCACCGGCTGCAGACCGAGATGCGGTCGAAGGTGGCGCTGCTGCTGGCCGCCTGGTTCGCCGACGGGATCCCACCGCGCACGACGGCGCAGGAACTGGCCGCGGCGAACCGCGCGGCGCGCCTGGCCGCGGGGGACGTCGGGGTGACGATCCCCTGAACACGCGCCCAGAGTCCGGCCGCGCGCGACGGTGGAAGGAATCGCCGCGGCGAGGCGACCTCGGGTCGAGACCCTGAACGCGCTGAAGGGCCCTCCGCGACGGTGCGGAGGGCCCTTCACTGCGTGTCGACACGTTAGTTCCGGCCTGGTTCGCCGACGGGGAGGTGAACCAGGGCCGGTATCCAATCGGCGTTGCGGCCTTCGGAGCCGCCGTCGGCGGGACCGTAGGGCCTCGACCTCGTAGTGCCCGGGCACCTCGGGGTCTGCCACTCACAGTGCCCGATCGCCAGGGGCCGATCCAGGGCCGAAGGTCCCTTTTCACCCGTCCGGCATGCTCTGGGCCATGGACCACCCGCTGCGCGCCATCCGCGCCACCCGAGTGTTCGCCGACCGGCCGGTGCCAAGGGACCTCGTCGTGGACCTGGCCGAGACGGCGCGCTGGACCGGTTCCGCGCGCAACCGCCAGCCGTGGCGGCTCGTCTCGGTGACCGACCCAGCGGTGCGCCACGCGCTGGCCCGCCTCGGGCAGTACGCGTTGCCGCTGGCGGCGGCCCCGGTCGCGCTCGTGCTGCTGTCCGACTCGGAAGCCGGTGCGGACACCGAATTCGACCTCGGGCGACTGTGCCAGACACTCGTCGTCGCGGCGCACCTCGCCGGCCTCGGCAGCTGCCCGGTCTCGTTGTACCCCAACGCCAACGCGGTGGAAGCCGCCGCGCTCACCGGCCACGGGCACCCGTGGCGCGCGCACCACGCGCTCGCGCTCGGCTGGCCGGGGGAGCGTCTGCGTGGCCGCTCCGCCGTGCCGGTCGGGCGCAAGGCCTTGGCGGACGTGTTCGTGGAGCTGTAGCCCGTCAGACGAGCGGCTCGGCGCGGGCGGTCCAGCGGCCCTCGGTGCGGGTGATGCGCACCGGGTGGTCGAAGCACTTGCTGATGTGGTCCGTGGTCACCACGTCGTCCGCCGTCCCGGACGCCAGGCACTGGCCCTCGCGCAGCAGGAGCGCGTGCGTGGTGCTCGCGGGGAGCTCCTCCAGGTGGTGGGTGACCAGCACGGTCGCCAGCTCCGGGTGGTCCCGCCGCAGAACGTCCACACTGGACAGCAGCTGCTCGCGGGCCGCGACGTCCAGGCCGGTCGCCGGTTCGTCGAGCAGCAGCAGGCGCGGCGACGGCATCAGGGCGCGGGCGATCAGCGCCCGGCCGCGTTCGCCCTGGGACAGGGTCGGCCAGCGGGCGTCGCGTTGCCCGGCGAGGCCCAGCATCCGGATCAGGCGCTCGGCGCGTTCCCGCTCCGCCGCGGCCGGCTGCCAGCGCGGCACCAGTTCGGTCGTGTTCGTCAGTCCGGTCAGGACCACCTCGAACACCGACAGCGGCGAGGTCAGGGGGTGCCGCGGGTTGATGTGCCCGAGGAACGACCGCAGCTTGCGCATGTCGACCCGGCCCAGCCGGTGCCCGAGCACGTCGACCGTCCCGCGCGTCGGGTGGGTGAGTGCCCCCAGCAGCCCGAGCAGCGTGCTCTTGCCCGCGCCGTTCGCGCCGAGCAGCGCCCAGTGCTCGCCCTCGTGCACCGTCAGCGAAATCGACCGGAGCAGGTACCGGCCGTCGCGGACGAGATCGACATCGCTCACCTGCAGCACGGGCGTCATGCCCGCACCGTACCAAGTCCTCAGACGTCTGATGAAAACGGACATCCGATAACCTCCCGGAATGGATCGGGTGGAGACGCGAGAACTCGCCTACTTCGTCGCCGTGGCGGAGACCCTGCACTTCGGTCGCGCCGCGGAAGGGCTGGGACTGGCCCAGCCGGCTTTGTCGAAGGCCGTGCGGTCGCTGGAACGGCGGCTGGAGGTCACCTTGTTCGACCGCACGAGCAGGCGGGTCGAGCTCACCCCGGCCGGCGAGGTCCTGCTCGACGAGGCGCGGAAGGCGCTGGCGGCCGTCGCCGCGGCGGCCCGGCGCACGCAGCGGGCCGGGCGCGGCGTGCCGTACCTCGCCCTGGCCGCCAAACCCGGCGGTGACGCGGGGCTGCTGCCGCCGATCCTGCGCCGGTACGAGAGCGACCCCGCCGCGGTGCCGGTCGAACTCGTCACCGCGCACGAGGACAGGGTGTCCCTGCTGCGCGACGGGCGCGCCGACGTCGCCCTGCTGCACACGCCCTTCGACGACGCGGGTGGCCTGGAGGCGGAGGAGCTGCGCGCCGAGCCGAGGTCGGCGCTGCTGCCGCCGGAACACCGCCTGGCGCGGCGGTCGATCCTGCAGCTGAGCGACCTGCGCGGCGAGCCGGTCGGGCGGTGGGCCGGCTACCCGGACGACGGCGGCGTCGAGGTGACGGACCTGGCGAAGCTGCTGCGGGTGACCTCGCGCGGGCGGGCCGTGGCGCTGCTGCCGCAGTCGGTGCTGGACGCGCTGGACCACAACCTGGTGACGGTGCCGGTGGTGGACGCCGCTCCGGCGCGACTGCTGCTGGCCTGGCCGCAGGGCGCCCGCTCACCCGCGATCTCGGCACTGGCCAGGGCGGCGCGCGAGGTGGCGGCGGAACACCGGACGGCCGCCAGGCCGGGTCCGGTGCGGGCTTCGCGCCCGAGGATGGCTGAGCGGGCGAGCGGACGCTGATCCGGCTCGTCGCACAGGGCCTACGTGCACCTGCTCGCGCGTGAGCGGCGGCGGCTCGCGCCCGGGCGGGCGCTGCGTCGTGGCCTGGGCCTACGTCCCGCTGGGCACCCGTCCGATGGCGCCCAGCAGCACGGCGCTCGCCTGGTCGTCCGGGTCCGGGAGGTAGCCCCGCGGCCGGGCCGGTGCGGGCTTCGCGCCCGAGGATGGCTGAGCGGACGCTGATCCGGCTCGTCACGCAGCGCCTACGTGCACCTGCTCGCGCGTGAACGGTGGCCGTACGCGCCCGGTTGGGCGCTGTGTCGTGGCCAGGGCTATGTGCGGCTGAGCACCCGTCCGACGGCGCCCAGCAGGACGGCGCTCGCCTGGTCGTCCGGGTCCGGGAGGT
>NZ_JBEXTX010000119.1:0-22799 GCF_040614175.1 Amycolatopsis sp. NPDC006131 | reverse complement strand
GTCCACGCCGGGGTCAAGGCCCCGTCGCAGGCCCTCACCGACGCGGTCATCCCGGGCGACCACGACAAGGACAACGCGAGCGAGCAGTGATCCGCCGAGTAGCCGCGGCGGACATATACTATTGACATTCGTAGATGAAGCGACCGGCCGAGGGAGTCATGACACCTTCCGAGCACCTGCCCCTGTTCCTGAGCAGCCGCATGAGCCGGCGCGGGTTCCTCGCGCTGGGAGCCGGTGCGACCGCGGCGGTCGGCCTGGCCGCGTGCTCGTCGGGAGGCGGCACCGCCTCGGGGGCGAAGATCGGGCCGACCTCACCTCTGGTGGCACAAGCCGAACAGGCGCGGCGCGCGGGCAACGCGAGCCTCCAGTCGGTGACCCTCGACGCGATGCCGAGCGACGTGGACCTCGGCGGCATCCAGGTGAAGACCTGGACCTTCGGCGGCTCACTGCCAGGGAAGGAAATCCGGGTCAAACGGGGTGAGGTGCTGCACGCACTGCTGACCAACCGCCTCCCCCAGCCGACCTCCATCCACTGGCACGGGCTCGCACTGCGCAACGACATGGACGGCGTGCCGGACGTCACGCAGGCCGCCGTGGCCCCCGAGGGCAACTTCACCTACGAGTTCACCGTGCCCGACGCGGGCACCTACTGGTTCCACCCGCACGTCGGAGTCCAGCTGGATCGCGGCTTGTACGCACCACTCATCGTCGAAGACCCCGAGGAAGGCGGCAATTACGACACCGAGCTGGTGATCGTGCTCGACGACTGGCTCGACGGAACCGGCACCGATCCCGACGCCGTCCTGGACGACCTGCGCAAGAACGGCATGATGATGGGCGGATCGACCGGCTCCGACATGTCCGAGATGGGGCACGGCGCGATGCCCGGGATGTCCGGCGTGGGCAAGTCCAACGTGCTGGGCGGCGACGCCGGGGACGTCAGCTACCCGTACATGCTGGCCAACGGCCGGATCGCGAGCGCGCCCACGAGTTTCGAAGGCAGGGCAGGCCAGCGGATCCGGCTCCGGTTGATCAACGCCGCGGGTGACACGGCGTTCCGCGTCGGTGTACCCGGCGTCCCGATGCACGTTTCACACACCGACGGCTTCCCCGTCGTGGCCCCCGGTGGGGTCGACTCGGTGCTGCTGGGCATGGGAGAACGGATCGACGCCGTCATCACCCTTCCGGACCGCGGCGTGCCCGTGCTCGCGATCCCGGAGGGCAAGGAAGCACCCTACGCCCAGGTCCTGCTGCATTCCGGCGCCGCCCGCGCGGGCGCCGCGAACGACGGCGCGGTGACACAGCTGAAGATGTCCGGCATCGCCACCGTGGCCGACTTCACCGCGGCCCCCACCGTCGCCCTGCCGGACAAGACGCCGGACGTGACCCACGATCTGGTGCTTGCCGGCCCCGGCGCCAAGTACGACTGGATGATCAACGGCAAGGCGTTCAACCCCCAGGACGGCCTGCCCATCCAGCAGGGCCAGCGGGTCCGGCTGCGGTTCGTCAACAACTCGGACATGTTCCACCCGATGCACCTGCACGGCCACACCTTCCAGGTGCGTGGCGCGAACGGGACGGGTCCCCGCAAGGATACCGCTATCGTCCTGCCCCGAGAGACCGTCGAGGTCGACTTCGACGCGAACAACCCCGGCCAGTGGCTGACCCACTGCCACAACATCTATCACGGAGAAGCGGGCATGATGACGGTGGTGTCCTATGTGGAGTGAGCACGTGCGGAGGTGGGGACCGCCCGTCGGCACCGCCGTGGTGAGCGCCCTCGCCGTCGGCGTGCCGACCGACGTCATCGACACTGCGCTGTTCACCCGGATGACCGCGGTCCGCTGGTGGGAGCCGCCCGTGCTGGTCCTCACGGCGGTGCTGGCCGGGGTGTGGGTCGCCATTCCCCGGCGGGCCGGCGACGTCCGTGGTCGCGGAGGCGTGCTCGGCGCGGTCACGGCCGCGGTGTTCGCTGTGGGCTGCCCGATCTGCAACAAGATCGTCGTGGCACTGCTGGGCATCTCCGGCGCCCTCGGCATCTGGGCGCCCGTGCAGCCGGTGCTCGCGGTCCTGTCCCTGCTCGCCCTCGCCGCCGCCGTCGTGGTGCGGTGGCGGCGGCGCGCCTGCCCGGTGGATGTTCCGGGACAGGTCACACCGGAGGCCAGCCCAGACGCGCGAACACCGCGAGCATCCGGCCCATCAGCTGCGTCCATCCCCCGGTGAGCATCGCGATTCCCATCGCGATCAGCAGCACGCCACCGGCGATTTCGATCTTGCGGGTGTGCCTGCGCAGCCAGCCGAGGCCACGTTGCCCGCGTGCGATACCGGCCGCGACGAGCACGAACGGCACACCGAGCCCGATCGAATAGGCCAGCAGCAGCAGCGCCCCGGTCCCCACCGTGGCGGTGCTCGCCGCGGTCGTGAGAATCGAGGCCAGCACCGGCCCGACGCACGGCGTCCACCCGAGCGCGAACGCGGCCCCGAGCACCACCGCACCTCCCGGCCCGCTTCGCACCCGGTGCAAATCGAAGCGAATCTCTCTGTGCAGCAACGGAATTCGGACCAGCCCGAGTGTGACCAGGCCCATCACGATCACGAGAACACCGCCGAGCACGGTCAGCGCCTGCCGTTGCTGCGCCAGCAGAAGCCCGAGCGCCGACGACGTCGCGCCGAGCGCCACGAACACGGCCGAGAAGCCCACGATGAACAGCAGGGATGCGGCACCCACCCGGCGCTTCGTCACCACGGCCGACGGACCCTCGTCCGAGGGACGGCAGATTCCGGAGATGTAGGACACGTAGCCCGGCAGCAGCGGCAGCGCGCACGGCGACGTGAACGAGATGATTCCGGCGAGCACGGCCAACGACAGCGACGCGTACAACTCCACTCGACAAACCTGCCTGTTCGATGGAACCCAGCCGCACCGGGGGCATCAGCGCTTCCCGGCACCGGGCTTGTATCCTACGAGCGATGATAGTAGGTGGCGTGGATCCGGTGGTCGCCGTCGCGGACCTGGGCGTCGACCTCGGCCGCACGCCGGTCCTGCGCGGGCTCGACCTCGTCGTGGGAGCCGGGGAGGTGGCCGGGGTCGTGGGCCCCAACGGCTCCGGCAAGAGCACCCTCCTGCGCGTGCTCGCCACGCTGCTGCCGCCGACCGGCGGTGGCGGGTTCGTGCTGGGCGCGCGCCTGGGCACCGCAGCCACCCACCGGGTACGCCCGTCGATCGGCCTGGTGGGCCACGACAGCGCCCTTCACCCGCGGCTGACCCTGGAGGAGAACCTGCGGTATCTCGCCGCCCTGACCGGGCGATCGGCCAAGGCGGCAGAGGAGGCACTCGACGTCGCCGGACTCGTCCGCGCGGCGAGCCGGCGGGCCGAACACTGCTCCCAGGGGATGCGCCGTCGGGCGGACCTCGCCCGGATACTGCTCACGGAGCCGTCCCTGCTGTTGCTCGACGAGCCCCACTCCGGCCTGGACCCGTCCTCGTTCAGGTTGGTGGACCTCCTGGTCCACGGGGTCCGGGCCAGGGACGGCGCCGTCGTGATCGTGTCGCACGATCGACCACGGCTGGAATCGGTGGCCGACAAGCTCGTCGCCCTTGATACGGGACGCCTCGTTCCCGCCGCGCCCGGCATGGCCCCGGAGGGCCGTCGATGGTGACGGCGACTGCTCCCAGCCCGCTGCGGCAGGCGTGCGAGGTGGCCCGGGCAGAGCTGCGGATCGAGGCCCGGGGCGGCGAGGTGCTGTGGATCATCACCCCGTTCGGCGCCGTGGCGTTGTTACTCGTGCCGCTGGCGGTCGGCGCGGACCGGCCCCTGCTCGCCGGGCTCGGCATGGGGATGTACTGGGTGGTCGTGCTGCTGTTCGGAGTGCTGGTCACGCTGCGCCAGACGGCGGCCGATTCGGCCGGCCACCTGGCGATGCTGCGCTTGGCCGGGATACCGGCGGCCGCACGTGCGGCGGGGCGGGCCGCCGCGACCGCGGTCGTGCTGCTGCTGTTCGAAGCCCTGTTGCTGCCGGTGACGATCGCGCTCTACCAGCCCGACCTCTCGGGTGGCGCCTGGCTGCCGGTGATCATGCTCCTCACCAGTGTGGGCTTGGCGGCGCTGGGCACCCTCGCCGGGGCGCTGGTGCACGGCTTCGCCGGCGGCAGCAGCCTCGGCCCGGTTCTGGTCTGCCCACTGGCGCTACCCCTGCTCCTGGGCGCCACGGAGATCTTGAAGGCCGCGGCCTACAGTCGCACGCCCTGGTTGTGGCTGCTGGTCCAGATCATGACGGTGGCGATCGGGTGGCTGGCGCTGCTGCTGACCGCGAACGCTGTGGAGGAAAGCGCATGAGCCTGCTCGGACGTCGTCTGCCGGTCGTGGCCGGGATCCTGCTGGCGGCCGGCCTGGTGGGCGCGGTCCTCGCCCCACCGGATCGCGTACAGGGCGAGTACCAGCGGTTGATGTACGTTCACGTGCCCACCGCCTGGGTCGCCTATCTCTGCTTCGCCCTCACCGGCGTCCTCGGTGGACTGTGGCTGTGGCGGCGCCGGGACCGGTTCGACCGGGCGGCCGCGGCGAGTGCGGAACTGGGCGTGCTGTTCACCGGTCTCACGATCGTGCTCGGCTCGTGGTGGGGCAAACCGGTGTGGGGTGTGTGGTGGACCTGGGATCCGCGCCTGGTCACCACCGCTCTGATGTTCTTCGTCTACCTCGGTTACCTCGCCTTGCGCCGCGGGACCCTCGATCCGGCGCTGCGCGCACGACGCTCTGCCGTGCTCGGGATCGTGGCGCTGGTCCAGGTGCCGATCGTGCACATGTCCGTCGTGTGGTGGCGTGCCCTGCACCAGCCGCCGACGGTGCTCAAACCGGGCGATCCCACGATCGACCATCGGATGCTCGTGGTGCTCCTGGTCAACCTGGCGGCGTTCACCGTCGTCGCGTTGATGCTGCTGCGCGCTCGGATCCGGCTCTCGGTACTCGAAGAGGACCTCGCCGCGTCGCGCGTGGCCGAGGACCGTGAACTCGCCGGCGGCGCAGTCCGCGCTCCCCGGCTGGAAGGTCGGTGAATGATGTCCGAATGGGCCTGGGTGGTGGTCGGCTTCCTGATCGCCTTCGGCTCCCTGGTGGGCTACACGATCAAGCTGATCGTGCACTCGGCCGCGATCCGCCGGGAACGGGAGCGGCACAAGTGAAGCGTTACCGCCTGCTCGCCGTGTCGGGCGTCGGCATCGTCGCGATCCTGGTCGGCGTACTGCTGTTCGGCAACCTCAACGGCAACCTCGTCTACTACCTCACCCCCGGCGAGGCGATCGCCAAGCACGGCGACTACCCGGACGGGCGACGTTTCCAGCTCGGCGGGTTCGTCCGTCCCGGCAGCGAGCAACGCATCCCCGGCGGGTTGGAGTTCGTCGTCGCCTCGGACACCACGCCGGACAGCCCCGCTGTCACCGTGCTGCACACCGGTCCGGTCGCCCAGCTCTTCCAGCCCGGCATCGGCGTGGTCGTCGAGGGCGCCTGGCAGGGTCAGGAGTTCGTCTCCGACACCATGATCGTCAAGCACGACGAGAACTACCGACCGCCGGCCTCGTCCGGGCCACCCGCCACCAGTGGAGGTGACCCGCGATGAAGTACGCGCTCCCAGCGGCAGGGTGGGCGGGTGCACTGCTCGGTCTGGCCGCGTCCCTGGTGCTGGCCCTGTACGGGTTCCGCGCGCAGCGGCGTCCCCAGGCTGTCCGGGTGAGCCAGTTGCGAGCCGCGACCGTGCTCATGGCCGTCGGCGCGGCCCTGTCGATGATCGCGCTCGAGACGGCGTTGCTGACCGACGACTTCACGATGTCCTACGTGGCCGAGACCCACTCCCGGGCGACGCCCCTGCTGTACACGATCACCAGCGCGTGGTCGGCGCTGGACGGAAGCATCGTCCTGTGGGCCTTGATCCTCGCCGGGTACATCCTGTTCGCCGCTCGGCGGATCACCGGCATCACCGATCGGCTGGGCACCGGCGCACTGGCGTTCATGGGTCTGGTCGCCGCGTTCTTCTTCGGCCTGATCACCACGGTCGCCAACCCGTTCGAGATCCTGCCCGACCCGCCCATCGACGGGCCGGGACCGAACCCCTTGCTCCGCAACGACATCATGGTCGCGATCCACCCACCATTGCTCTACCTCGGGTTCGTCGGGTTCACCGTCTCCTTCGCCTACGCCATGTCCGCTCTCGTCATCCGTCGCGCCGGAGTCGACTGGCTGGTCCGCACGCGGCGGGCGAACCTGGTGGCGTGGAGCTTCCTGACCGCCGGACTGGTTGTGGGCGCCTGGTGGTCCTACGAGGTGCTCGGCTGGGGCGGCTACTGGGCCTGGGACCCCGTCGAGAACGCCGCGTTCATCCCCTGGCTCGTCGCCACCGCGTTCCTCCACTCGGCGGTGGTCCAGGTCAAGCGCGGGATGCTGCAGGCCTGGAACTTCGTCCTCGCGCTGACCACCTTCGGGCTGACCATCCTGGGCACGTTCCTGACCCGATCGTCGGTGGTCGCCTCGGTCCACTCGTTCACCCAGTCCGGGGTTGGCCCTGCCCTGCTGGGATTCTTCATCGTGGTGCTGGTGGGTGGATTCACGCTGTTCGCCGTACGCGGCGAGGCGGTCGCCAACCGGACCCGATCGTTGCGGCTGGCCAGCAGGGAAGGCGTGTTCCTGCTCAACAACCTGCTGCTCTGCCTGTTCGCCTTCGTCGTCCTGCTCGGCACGGTCTACCCGATCTTCGTCGAGGCCCTCACCGGCAGCCAGGTGTCGGTCGGGCGCCCGTTCTTCGACCGGATGGCCGTCCCGCTGTCCTTCGCGCTCCTGCTGGCGATGGGAGCCGGGCCGTTCACTCCGTACCGGTGGGCGACCCCGAGTCTGCTGTGGACCCGGCTGCGGTTCCCACTCCTGTTCGGCAGCGCCGCGGCCGCGACGGTCACGCTGGCTGGGATCCGCTCGGTGGGGGTCATCGCCGTGGCCTTCCTCGCGACCACCATCACCGCGGCGAGCGTCCGGCACCTGCTCGTCACCGCACCGAACCGGCGGCCCTCGGGACTGTGGCGGCTGGTCAGCGGCCAGCGGGCGTACTGGGGCGGACAGCTCGCCCACATCGGGGTCGCCGTGGTCGCGGTGGCGATCGCGGTCGCCGGAGCCACCGCGACCCGGGCCACCGTCACCCTCGAGCCCGGTGGAAGCACCGAGTTCGGCGGTTACACCGTCACCTTCGACCGCGCCGAGCAGCACACCGAGCCCGACCGCGTCCAGCGGGACGCCCACTTGTCCTTCCACGCCGACGGCGAGCTCGACTGGACCGCCACACCGAAGCTGGAGTCCTTCACTAACCAGCCCCAGGCGGTCGGCATTCCGAGCGTCTGGAGCACTCCGGGGCGCGATATCTACGTGGCGCTCGCGCAGCTCACCCCGGACACCATCACGGTCAACCTCTACCGCTATCCCCTGATGTCGTGGCTGTGGGCGGGTGGTTTCCTGATGGCCGCGGGCGGCTTGTGGGCGCTGAGTGAGCGGCGCCGCCGCCAGGACACCGGCGACCGCTCCCAAGCGGAGGAGGCGTCCGCACGTGCGTAGAAGGCTCATCAGTCTCGCGTGCCTGGCCGGAGTCCTGAGCCTGCTCGGGGTGGTGGCGGCTCAGCTGCTGACCGGCCCGGGCACCCCGGGCGACCGCGCCTACCAGCTCGAGCAGCGCCTGCGGTGCCCGGTCTGCAAGAGCGTCTCGATCGCGGAATCGCCGTCCGAAACCGCCGGCGCCATGCGACAGGCCGTGCAGGAGCAGGTCGCTGCCGGCCGCAGCGATCAGGAGGTCGTCGACTACTTCCGAGCCAGGTACGGCGACTGGGTCCTGCTCGACCCGCCCGTCCGCGGACGCACCGTCTGGCTGTGGCTGCTGCCCGCAATCGGCGTACTGGCCGGCGTGGCTGGAGTAGCCACGCTCGCGCGAAGGCGGCGGCATCATGCGGCCCCCTTCCTCGGTGAGGATCAACGACAGCAGGTCGTGCGAGAGGTGGAGGCCGCACGCGGAAAGTACCGTCGCGAGGATCTGCTATGAGTCTTGAACGCGAACTGGCCGAAGAGGAACGCGATCAAGCGATCCGGGACCTCATCGCACTCGACGAGCAGATCAGGGCGGGCGAGGTGCCACCCGGGCCTGCCCAGCTGCTCCGCTCCGAGTACGAACGAGCCGCCGCCGACGCCCTGGCCCGGCTCGACTCGTTGCCCGCCCAACCGTCCGGCTCCCGCCGCGCCAGGCGCGGTGCCCGTACCCGGGCGCTGGCCTACCTCGGAACGGTGCTGCTCGCGGCCGTCGCCGCACTCGTCATCCTCCCGGACTCGGTGCAGCAACGACCGCAGAACGGATTCGTCACCGGCAACGAGGTCATGCAAAGCACTTCCGGTATGCCGATGCCCATGCCGTCGGCGGCACCCTCGCTGCCCGCCGACGCCGACGCCGCGGCCACGGCACTGTGGATCCAGGCGAACGTCGAGCTGTTCCAGCGCAACGACCCCGAGGCCGCCCTGCGCACGCTCGATCAGCTCCAGCAGCGCCCGGACCTCAGCGCCTCCGCCCGGCAGGACGTTGCCGCGCTGGTGGACACGGCACGACGGGAACTGAGGAAGGCAGGCCGATGAGCGCTCGGACGGACACCGACGACCCCCGCAGTTCGACCATGCGGTGGCTGCGCTGGGCCGCCCTGGCCATCGCTGTCGTCACGATCGCCGTGGGCGCGATCCTGGGGACCGGCCTCGGCAAGGATCCGACCCTCGTGGACACACCGCTGGTCGGCAAACCGGCCCCGGACTTCACGCTCCCCTACCTCGAGCGCGACGGCGAGCTGGCGCTGAACTCGCTGCGCGGGCGGATCGTGGTGGTCAACTTCTGGGCCTCGTGGTGTGTCCCGTGCCGCTCGGAGCAATCCGTCCTCACCGCCGCGGCGGACACCTACGCGGACTCGGGCGTCACCTTCGTCGGTATCAGCTACCAGGATCAGCGCCGACCGGCCGTCGATTTCCTGAACGAGCTGGGTCGCGGCAGGCAGTACCAGTACGTGACCGATCCCGGGTCCCGCACCGCCATGGACTTCGGTGTCTACGGGATTCCCGAGACGTTCTTCATCGACCGCTCGGGCACCATCGTCGCCAAGATCACCGGTGAGACGGACGCACCCTTGCTCGCCGGCGTCCTCGACGACATGCTGGCCGGCCGTCAGCCGCAGTCCCGCACCGAGGGGTCGGTCCAGCCCGCGCCCGGCCAGTGACGTATACCAAGAGCACGGAATTCGTCCTACTATGACTGTTCGTAGTGGTGATGCGACGGGAGGCCCCATGGTGCGAAGGTGTCCCTTCACGACCACCACCGCCAGCTATCTGCTCGGCATCTTGAGCCCGCAAGAGCACGCCGAGTTCGACCGTCACGCCCGGATGTGCTCGCCGTGCCGCCGGGAGATCGAGGAGCTGACCCCGGTCGTGCGCCTGTTGAAGGCGATCAAGACAGACCACGCGTCCGCCAACGGCCAACTGGGCTAGCCCTGGGACGGCTCGGCTACCTGCTCGACTCCACGCTTCCGGTGACGTAGCAGCGCGACCAGCACGGCCGCGACCGCCGCCGCGATGGTCGAGTACTCCGGCCAGGCGCCCAGCCGGTCCGACAGCGTCACCTGGCTCCGCAAGGGCACCTCCTCGACGAGGAACCCCGCGGTGAACAGCTCGGTCGAGCTGACCACCGTCCCGTCCGGCCGGATGACGGCGCTAACCCCGCTGGTCGCCGCGACGACCACCGCACGTGCGTGTTCCACCGCGCGCAGACGGGCCATCGCGAGCTGCTGGTAGCTCATCTCGCTGCGCCCGTACCACGCGTTGTTGGTCGGCACGGTGAGCAGCTGCGCACCCGCCCGGACCGCGTCCCGGGCTGGGTAGTCGTAGGCGACCTCGTAGCACACCTCGACACCCACGCTGGTGCTCGCGACCGGGAGCACGGCAGGTCGCCCGTCCCCGGGGACCACCTCTTCAGCCTCGTTCACGAATGGCGTCACCAGCCGGGCGACGGACCGTGCGGGCGTGTACTCACCGAACGGCACCAGCTGCTGTTTCGCATAGCGCTCGCCAGGCCCCACTCCCGGCTCCCACGCGATCACCACATTCCGCACCCGGCCGTCGGACCTTCGCTCGAGGGCCCCGACGAGCGCGTCGGCACCGAACTCGCCGACCACCGCGTCCAGCCGTGACCGGTCCACCGGCACGTTCGCGGCCGATTCGGGCCACACCAGGAGGTCAGGCTTGGCGACACGGCCCGCCTCGACCTCCGCCAGGAGCCGCCGGGTCTCGGCCAGGTGGGTCTCCCTGAGCAAACTCCGCTGGCCTTGCAGGGCGAGGCCAATGTCGGGAGCACCACCCTGAACCACCGCGACCGTCCGGGTTCCCGTCTGCGCCTCGGTGCCGACCGTGGGCCAGACCACCAGCCCCGCAGCAACGGGAGCCACGATCGCCGCCACCGGTCCGAGAAGGACGCGGGGCCGATCTCCCTTCCGCCGCAACCGCACCAGCAGGACGCTCGCCCCGAAACCGCACAACACCACGGAAAACCCGACCAGCGGCGCCCCACCGATCGAGGAAAGCGACAGGAACACGCCCCCCGGCTGGGTGAATGCGACCCGCCCCCAGGGAAAACCGCCGAGGGGGAACCACGCCCGCGGCGTCTCGGCAGCGATCACGATCAGCGCCATCCACACCGGACCTGCGGGCAGCCGCTGGACAAGCGTGATCAGGCCGCCGACGAGCGCGAGGTAGAGCGCGAGGCTGGCCGACAGCGCCAGCCACGGCCACGGCCCGAAATCCGCCCCGAGGAAATCCTGCAGCCACGACAGCAACGGCAGGAACAGCGCGAGACCGAAAACGAACCCGTACCCGCACCCCGCCCGGAATCGCCGCTCGTGCAAGACCAGCCCGAGCCCGGCGAACGCGACCGGCGCCAGCCACCACAGCGGGCGAGGCGCGAAGCTCAGGTACAGCAAGGCCCCGGAAGCCGCGGCGAGCGCTGATCGCCACAGGACCGGACCCCGCCGCCGGCGCCTTGTCGCCCGCTTTGGTAGGAGGTCGACGGCGGTGCTCACCGGCGACGAAACCTGGGCAACCGCATCCGTGCCCTTTTCACCGGTTCGCTGCGCCACAAGTTCATACTACTGTTCTTAGTAGATCACGCCGACCGTCAGTCCCGACGGCGGGCGAGGTGTCGGCGCACGCCGAACAGGACGCCGGGAAGAAGTAAGTGGGCGCCGACGACCAGGACCGGCACCACAGCCACACCGAGCGCGGTCCAGCCCAGCCAGCGAATGACGACGGCAGCGGCCCCCGCCGCGCCGAGGTGCGCAGCGACGAGCAGCGCCACACCGAGCACCCCTGCCGCAGCGAGAAACCGTCCACGCCGACGGGGAGGAGCCGTGGCATTCGCCCTCGATTCCGGCGCTTCGGTGTCCGCGGCCCCGACCGGGTCTTGCCAGCGCACGGCGAGCTGATCCCGCCTCCCGAAACGACTGAAGTTCCGGTCGATGATCCCCTGAATCCGGGACAGGCCGTCTTCATCGGTCGCGTCGATACGCAGGATCAGCGCACCCTCAGCTGCCTCAACGAGGCACAGGCCCCAAGGCCGGAACGTGATCGTTCCGGCGGTGTCGGACCATTCGGCGCGCAGCCCATCAGGCATTTCCCGCGTCGGTCGACCCGGGTCGTGCCCGAGGGGGCGGTGGAGCCCCCGGCGGCCCACCTGACTCGCGTGGCGGCAGAGCTGGACGAGGTAGCGGCTCGGGCGGTCGGTCTCGACCCGGCCCTCGGCGGTCACCATGACCCTGCCCCTTCTCTCGTCGTGTTGCACGCAATTTATCGATACATGCTGTCTACGGTCAAGATGCAGTGTCGCGTATTCGACGAGCCGTATAGTAGGTTCGTGCCGAAGTTGTGGAACGACACGATCGACGCGCACCGCCGGGAGGTGCGCGAGGCGACGATGGAAGCAGCAGCCGCACTGGTGACCGAGCAGGGACTGCGAGCGGTGACCATGTCGCGCGTGGCCGAGAGGGCCGGGATCGGGCGAGCCACGCTGTACAAGTACTTCCCCGACGTCGAGACGATCCTGCGCGCCTGGCACGAGCGCCAGATCGCCGCACACCTCGAACACCTCGTCCAGGCCCGCGACGGGGCGGACACACCTGCCGCCAGACTTGAAGCCGTACTACAGGCCTACGCCTTCGTCTCCCATCACACCGGCCGACACCACGACACCGAACTCGCCGCGTTCCTGCACCAGGACGAGCAGGTCGCGAAGGCACGACAGCAACTGCGCACGCTGGTCCGGGACCTGCTCGCGGAAGGCGCCGCGGCCGGAGTTGTCCGCGTCGACATCCCCTCAGACGAACTCACCACCTACTGCCTGCACGCCCTGTCGGCGTCCACCGGCCTGCGTGCACCCGACGCGGTCGAACGCCTGGTGAAGGTCACGCTTGCCGGACTGCGTTCTCCCGGCTGACAACACCAGGCCCAGCGGCCTCCCTCGCGCCTTTGCGCCGCGTGGCCGCGAAGTAGGCGACCGCGCCGAGGAAGACGACCGCGGAAACGATCGTGTTCACGCGGAGACCGAACACCTGGGTGGCGGTGTCATCGCGAAGGAGCTCTATCCAGAAGCGACCGAGGGTGTAGCCCGCGACGTAGAGAGCGAAGACCCGCCCGTGTCCGAGCCGGAACCGCCGGTCGGCCCACACCAGCAGCACCACGACCACGGCGATCCAGAGCATCTCGTAGAGGAACGTCGGCTGCACGACCGCGACGCGCGGGCCGTCAACGGCGACACCTCCGAGGTTGTCCTCCCGCCCCGTCAGAGGGTCGACCCGGCGGTAGATCTCCAGCCCCCAGGGCAGGGAAGTCGGCCGACCGTAGATCTCCTGGTTGAAGTAGTTCCCCAGGCGCCCGATCGCCTGCGCGGCGGCGATGCCCGGCGCCACCGCGTCGGCGAACAGCGACAGGGACACGCCGGCGCGGCGGCACCCGATCCAGGCACCCAGCGCACCGAAGGCGATCGCACCCCAGATACCGAGCCCGCCGTCCCAGATCTTGAGCGCGTCCCACGGGTTCTTCCCCGGGCCGAAGTAGCGCCAGTAGTCGGTCGCCACGTGGTAGACACGGCCTCCGATGATGCCGAACGGCACAGCGAAGACGGCCACGTCGGTGACGGTCCCCGGCCTGCCGCCCCGGGCGATGTACCTCCGGTTTCCCCACCAGATCGCGGTCAAGATGCCGGCGATGATGCACAGGGCGTACGCCCGGACCGGGACAGGGCCGATCTGCCAGACCCCCTGCGGCGGGCTGGGAATTGCCGCCAGCACCGTGACCGACCCTGACATGTCGTTTCTCCTTCGAGCCGGTAGGCGGGAACCGCGCCAACAGTTACTATTGGCAATAGTAGGCCAGCGCGGGAGGTGCGATGTTCGGGCTCGGCGAGCTGGAGGCCGCCGTCATGGAGGTCCTCTGGCGGACAGACGAGCCGGCGAAGGTCCGTGACGTCCTGGATCGGCTGGACACCGGGAAGCGGTTGGCTTACACCACCGTCATGACGGTCCTGGACCACCTGCACCGGAAGGGGTGGGTGCGCCGGGAACTGCACGGCAAGGCCTACCTCTACCAGCCGGCGCTCGCCCGCGAGGAAGCCGCGGCGAGGGCGCTTCGGGAGGTACTGGCCGAATCCGGCAACCCGGAAGCAGCCCTGCTCCGGTTCGCCAGGTCGGCGTCGGAGGAAGAGGCCGCCGTGCTGCGAGCCGCTCTCCGCAGAGGCCGTCGCCGGTGATCGTCGCCGTCGCACTCGTCGTGGGTGCCCTCGTCGCCGGGTGGCTGGTTCCACGCGTCCTGACCCACGCGGATCTGCGGCATCGCGACCCCAGGGCACTCCTCAGCGCTTGGCTGTTGTCGATGTCCGGTGTGCTGCTCGCCGGCACCGTCGGGATCCTCCTGCTGTTCATCCCAGAGCACGGCACGGCCGGATCGCTCGCCACCGCGCTGAACGGGTGCTGGACCGCACTGCAACACGGCACATCGCCGAAGCTGGAGGAGCTTGGCGGCGTCGCGAGCGTGATCATGTTGCTCGCCGGCGCGATCCGACTGGCGGTCGTCGGACTGGGCGAGATCCGGCGGGTGCGGCGGACCCGCCGGGATCATCTGGCCCTCCTGCGCCTTGCCGGCCGGGCCGGCGCTGGCCGTCCCCGCACATTGTGGCTCGCACACGATGAGCCGATGGCGTTCAGCATCGCCGGCCGGCCCGGCGTCATCGTGGCAACCGACGGCCTGACCCGGCACCTGCCGTCAGCTTGCGCGGCAGCCGTGCTCGCGCACGAGCAGGCGCATCTGCGCGGCCACCACCACCTCCTGGTCGGCCTCGCCGAGGTGCTGCGCAGGACCGTGCCGTTCGTCCCCTTGTTCCGCCAAGCGCCCACGGCGATTCGTGACCTCGTCGAACTGTCGGCTGACGAAGCGGCAGCGCGACGGCACGGGCCGGCCGCGGTCCGCGCAGCCCTCCTGGGCGTGACGGGACACGGCGTTCCCGACGGGGCCCTGGCGATAGCCGGCGACGCCGTCGCCCTCCGCCTCGCACGCCTCGACAGGTGGAACGAGTCCGGCAGCGCACGCCGGGCACTGGCCTGCGGCGCGGCGGGAATCGTCGCGACGACGTTGCCGTTCGTCACCGGCGGAGCCTTGCTCCTGACCGCGGCCATTGCGGCGTGCCCGATCGGCGTGCAGTAGACCCCCACATACCCCTTTCGGGTATAGACTCGACGTTGAGGTGACACTCGACGCGGGCAGGTGAACCGATGGCCAGCTACACCGGGGACAAGGACAGCTACCTCAAGCGGCTGCGACGGATCGAGGGACAGATCCGCGGACTGCAACGGATGGTCGAAGAGAACAAGTACTGCATCGACATCCTCACCCAGGTCTCCGCGGCGACGAAGGCGCTGCAGTCGTTCTCATTGGAGCTTCTCGACGAACACCTCGCCACCTGTGTGGTGGACGCGGCCGCCGCGGGTGGCCAGGAAGCGGAGGAAAAAGTACAGGAAGCTTCGCAGGCCATCGCCAGGCTCGTGCGCTCCTGACTTCCCTTCCACCGCACCTGCCGGGCGGCTGGCGCAGTAGAGCACGATCCGGCATCCCGACGCCGACGAGAAACCGCCCGCTGGCGTTGCGACCAGCCCGTGACTACTATCACATTTAGTAGAACGGCGAGGGTGCCGGAGGTGCCGCGTGACCAGGTCGCAGATCGAGTTCGCACCCGCACCGATCGCCCGGCGGGTCCGTCCACCCGGCCCGCGGGGCGCGGTACTGCTGGGCTTGCTCCGCACGACGGACCACAAGCTCATCGGCATGATGTATCTGGTCACCTCGTTCGGGTTCTTCCTGGTCGGCGGACTTCTCGCGCTGCTGATGCGCGCCGAGCTCGGACGCCCGGGCCTGCAGTTCCTCTCGAGCGAGCAGTACAACCAGATGTTCACCATGCACGGCACGATCATGCTGCTGCTCTACGCGACCCCGAACCTGTTCGCCTTCGCCAACCTCGTCGTGCCACTGCAGATCGGCTCGCCCGATGTCGCGTTCCCCCGGCTGAACGCCTTCTCCTACTGGCTGTTCCTGTTCGGCGGCTCGATCGTGCTGTCCTCGTTCCTCACCCCCGGCGGCGCCGCCGACTTCGGGTGGACCGGGTACGCCCCGCTCTCCAGCGCCAGCTACTCACCCGGCATCGGCGGTGACCTGTGGATCGCGGGGCTGGCCGTGTCCGGCCTCGGCACGATCCTCGGCGCGGTCAACATGGTGACCACGATCGTGTGCCTGCGCTGCCCTGGCATGACGATGTGGCGGATGCCGATCTTCACCTGGAACATTCTCTTCACCAGCGTCCTGGTACTGATCGCGTTCCCGATCCTCACGGCAGCGCTGTTCGGCCTGCTCGCCGACCGCGTCATCGGTGCGCACGTGTTCGATCCGGCCAACGGCGGAGCGATCCTGTGGCAGCACCTGTTCTGGTTCTTCGGCCATCCCGAGGTGTACGTCGTCGCACTTCCCTTCTTCGGGATCATCACCGAAATCGTGCCGGTGTTCGCCCGCAAACCGTTGTTCGGTTACCGGCTGATGGTGTTCGCCACCCTCGGCATCACGGCGTTGTCGATCGCCGTCTGGGCGCACCACATGTTCGCCACCGGCGCCGTCCTGCTTCCGTTCTTCTCCTTCCTGACGTTCCTGATCGCGATCCCGACCGGGATCAAGTTCTTCAACTGGATCGGCACGATGTGGAAGGGGCAGCTCACCTTCGAGACGCCGATGCTGTGGTCGGTCGGGTTCATGGTCACGTTCCTGCTGGGCGGGCTGACGGGGGTCATCCTGGCCTCACCGCCGCTGGACTTCCACATCACCGACAGCTACTTCGTGGTGGCGCACTTCCACTACGTGCTGTTCGGCACGATCGTGTTCGCCACCTTCGCCGGGATCTACTTCTGGTTCCCGAAGATGACCGGGCGGATGCTCGACGAGAGACTCGGCAAGCTGCACTTCTGGACCACGTTCATCGGGTTCCACACGACGTTCTTGGTCCAGCACTGGCTCGGGGCCATGGGCATGCCGCGCCGCTACGCCGACTACCTGGCCAGCGACGGATTCACCCTGCTGAACACCATCTCCACGATCGGCGCATTCGTCCTCGGCGCCTCGGTCCTGCCGTTCATCTACAACGTGGTCAAGAGTTACCGGTTCGGCGAACCGGTGACGGTGGACGACCCGTGGGGCTTCGGCAACTCGCTCGAATGGGCCACCACCTGCCCGCCGCCGCGGCACAACTTCCTGGAGCTGCCCCGGATCCGCTCCGAGCGGCCCGCGTTCGAGCTGCACTACCCGCACCTCGCCGAGCGCCTCCACAGCGAAGGTCACATCACGCTCTCCGGCAAGCCACGGCCACACCACCACGCCACCCCTGCCCCCTCGGAACAACTGGCGGACGCGGTCGAAGGCAAGCAGGGCGACGACTCACCGGCCTGACCGCAGGATCGCCACCTCCAGCGCCAGGCAAAACGTCTCGATCTCGTCGACGGTGTTGTAGTAGTGCACCGACACACGAACCACTTCCGGCAGTCCCCGTGCCTCCATGTCCCATCGCGTCGACGGGGCCCGGGACACGCTGACGTTGATGCCGCGCTCCGCCATCGCGGCCTTCACCGCGTCCCCCGGCATCCCGTCCACGGTGCATGAGACGATGCCGCACCGCTGCAGCCCGGTGTCGCGGACACGCACACCCGGAAGCTCCTCGAGCCGGCCCCGCAGATCCTCGGCAAGACCCCCGACGCGGTCACGAATCGGCTCGATCCCCCAGCCGAGGGCATAGTCGATGGCGGTTCCTAAGCCGATCTTCGCCGCGTAGTTGCACTCCCAGGATTCGAACCGGCGCGCGTCGTCGCGCATCCGGTAGCCGTCCCGGCTGACCCAGGTCGCGGCATGCAGGTCCAGCATCGGTGGCCGCAGCTCGGGCAAGAGCTCGCGGCGTACGTAGAGCAAGCCGGTTCCCCGTGGTCCGCGCAGGTACTTGCGTCCGGTGAGCGAGAGCATGTCACATCCGATGGCCTCGACGTCTAGTGGGAGCTGGCCGGCCGACTGGCAGGCGTCCAGCAGGAACGGGATACCAGCCGCACGGGTCACCCTCCCCACTTCCGCGGCGGGGTTGACCAGACCACCGTTGGTGGGTACGTGGGTCAGGGACACCAGACGCACCCGGTCGTCGATCATCTCGCGCAGCCGGTCGACCGACAGCTGGCCGGACTCGTCATTGGGGACCACGTCGATCCGCACGCCGGACCGCTCCGCCACCTGCAGATAGGCGATGAAGTTGCTGGCGTACTCGGCCTCGCTGGTCAGAATGCGGTCACCGCGCCCGAAGGGGATCGCGTAGAAGGCGAGGTCCCAGGCTCTGGTCGCGCTGTCCACGACCGCGATCTCGGCTGTCGAACAGCCGAGCAGCCGCGCCGCCGAGCTGTACACGCCCTCCACCACGTCCGAGGCCGCCGCGGCGGCCTCGTATCCCCCGATCCGGGCCTCGAGCTGCAGGTGACCGACCACGCTGTCCAGGACCGGCTGCGGCATCAGCGAGGCTCCGGCGTTGTTGAGGTGGATCACGGTGTCACACCCCGGCGTCTCCTTCCGGGCGGTGTCGACGTCGAAGGTCCCCGTGGTCATACCGCCTCCTCGCCGCGACGCGGCAGAGGCGCCGACACCGGTGCCGCGGTGTGTTCGACCAGGCGGAGGAACGACCGCGCCCGTTCCTGGGCGGGCCGGGTGAAGAAGACGTCCGGTGCCGCCTCCTCGACGATGACACCCCCGTCCATGAAAACGATCCGGTCGGCGACCTCGCGGGCGAAATGGGTTTCGTGGGTGACGATCACCATCGTCATCCCTTCACCGGCGAGCTCCTGGATCACGTCGAGGACCTCGGCGTGCAGTTCCGGGTCCAGCGCCGACGTGGGCTCGTCGAACAGCACCACCTCCGGTTCCATCGCCAGTGCCCGGGCGATGGCCACCCGCTGCTTCTGCCCACCGGACAGGCGCGACGGGTACTCGTCGCGCTTGTCCGCCAGTCCCACCCGGGCCAGCAACCGCTCCCCCAGCGCGACCGCCTCGGCCGTCGCCAGCCCGCGGACCTGGCGCGGCCCTTCGATAACGTTGCCGAGGGCCGTCATGTGCGGAAAAAGGTTGAACTGCTGGAACACCATGCCGGTACGTTGGCGGGCCCGTTGCGCCAGACGTCGGCGCGATCGATCCCGCCTGCCGCCGCAGGTGAACGCGCAGTCGCAGATCCGCACCTGGCCCGCATCGGGCTCCTCCAGCAGGTTCATGCACCGGACGAGGGTCGTCTTCCCCGAGCCGGAGGGGCCCATGAGCACGATCACCTCGCCCCGCTCGACGGACAGATCCACTCCCCGGAGCACCTCCGTATCGCCGAACCTCTTGCGAACGCCGGTGATCTCGATGGTCGGTCCACTCATGATCAGTACGCCCTTCCCAGCCGCTTTTCGAGCATCCCCTGCCCGACGGACAGCACGGTGTTGATCAGCCAGTACATGGCACCGGCGAGGAGAAACGCCTCCATGTACCGGAAACTCGCGTTGCCGACGCTCTCCGCGACCCGGGTCAACTCGACCACGGTGACCGCGGAGGCCAGGGAGGTGTCCTTCATCAATGCGATGAACCGGCTGCCCACCGCCGGCGTGGCGATCCGGATCGCCTGCGGGAACACGATCCGCCGGAAGGTTCGCCCGTAGGGCATGCCGATGGACGAGGCCGCCTCCCACTGTCCTTTGTCGACACCGAGAATGCCGCCGCGGAAGTTCTCGCTCAGATAGGCCGCCGAGAACAACGTCAGCGCGAGGATCGCCGACGGAATCGGTTCGAGCTGCACTCCCAGTTGCGGGAGTCCGAAGTAGATCACCATGATCTGGATCAGGAGGGGTGTTCCGCGGAACACCGAGACGTAGGCGATCGCGGCACCTCTCAGCACCCGGAGCCCGGAGATCCGGGCCAGGGCGATCAGCGCTCCGAGAACCGAACCCAGGATGAACGATGCAACGCCGAGCAGAATGGTGACACCGAAACCGCGCAGCAACATCGGGAACGCACTGGTCAACAGATCCATGACTTCCTCCACACGCGACGGGCGGCGACGGTTTTCAGTTCGCGGGCAGCGCCCTGAGCTCGGCTGCCATGTCCAGACCACCGAGCCACTGCTGGGAGATCCGGGTCAGCGTTCCGTCGGCGATCATCTCGTTGATCACCCGGTCGACCTCTCGTTTCAGCGCGGGCGAGTCCTTGCGGAAGGAGATTCCGTTGACCTCTGCTTCCAGCAGCGGCCCGGCCGGCTTGACGGCCAGCCCGTTCTTGCTGGCCAGGTAGCTGCCCTGGAACCGGGAGACCAGCATGGCGTCGGCGTTGCCACGCGAGAGGTCGGTCAAGCCGAGCGTGGCGTTGTCATAGGTCTTGACGTTGACGTCGGGGATCTTCTCGGTGGCGAACTTGTGCTGTGTGGTCCCGGCTGACACCGCGACCGTCCTGCCGCGCAGGTCCGCCAACGAGGTGACCGACGTGTTCGAGGTCGGGACGAAGATCGAGATTCCGTTGACCTCGTAGGGCCGGGAGAAGTCGACCTGCTGCTTGCGCTCCTCCGTGATGGTCTGGCCGGAGATCACCATGTCGAACCGGCCTGCCTTGATTCCTTCGATGAACGTCTGGAAGCTGGCCTGGACGAACTCCACTTTCCCGATGCCCATACGCCGGGCCAGCTCGTGGGCGACATCGACGTCGTAGCCCGCGGGAACGCCGTTGGCGTCGACGAAGTTCCACGGTGGGTTGGCCTGGGTCAACGCCACCCGCAAGGTTCCGTTGCCGCGGACGTTCTCCAGGACGTCGCCCGAGGCCGGGTTGGAGCACGCGATCAGCCCGCTCAGAGACGTGAGCAGCACCGTGGAGAGGATCGTTCTCCGGGACAGCTGGACCTGTGACCTTCGCATAACGTCTCCCTCACTCATGGGGACCGTGACGGTGAGGCGTCATCCACGACTTCGCACCACCGCTGCGTTTGTGCACGTCACTCGAGTGAGTGAAACAGTATGCCCCCGTAGGGTATTGGTCAACCAGCGATCACCCGGATGCGCCGGACGTAACCCAGCCGCAACAAGCCTTGCCATTGCCAGGATTGCGGTGAACCGCAGGGAAAACGTAGTACTAATTAGCCTAGTACAAGAGGCTTCCCGAGTAGGTACAGGCGCCGAAAGAGGGTCGCCTCAGACTACAGCGATCGCGAGACGAGAGGCCGGATGCCGTCAGCCAGCCGTGACATCGGCGCCGCGGTCCTGCAGCCATTCGAGCGGGTCCACCTTCTTGCCGCTCGGCGACCACACCTCGAAGTGCAGGTGCGGTCCGGTCGAGATGCCCCGGTTACCCACCTGCGCGATCACCTGGCCACCCTCCACGCGCTGCCCCTCACGCACGGAGTAGCTGTTGATGTGACCGTAAACGGTGATCGTCCCGTCGTCATGGCGGATCCGGACCCAGAGCCCGAATCCGCTCGCCGGCCCCGCTTCGATCACGACCCCGGCCATCGGCGCGCGGATCGGCGTGCCGATCTTGTTGGCGATGTCCAAGCCGTAGTGGGTCGTCCCCCACCGGGGACCGTAGTTGGAGGTGATCACACCGGTCACCGGCGCGAACACCCGGTTGCGAAGCTCTTCCTGCCTTGCCGCCTCCTGCCGAGCCGCTTCCTGGCGCGCGGCCTCGTCCCGAGCCGCCTGCGCCGCTTTGTCCCGGCGAGTCTGTTCGGCGTCATCAAGGGCCGCGACCTCCTCGAGGGCGGAACGCTGGGGAGCTGGGAACACGAGGCGCTCCGCGACACCGGCTCCGCCACCGCCAACACCGGTCGACGTCAGGGTTTCCGCCTCAGCAGGCGCGACCCCCCCGTTCGGCGCGGCCTGGGCCGCCGCAACCGCCGCTCCGGCGGCGAATCCGGCCAGCAAAACGCTCGTCCGCAGGCTGTTCCGGACGACACGCTGCGCGTGATGACCAGCCACGATGCGCCTCTCGGGTCGGGGACGGGGGCGTCGTTGCCAGAACGTTACCACTATGAAGGTTAGTAGAGACGAGGGAGGGGGTAGCGCGGCCGGCGTGCGTCACCACCCCCTCTCCGATCAGGCGCGCACCCGTCGGCCGGCGAACACCGCCCCGACAATGAACAGCAGGCCCGCCATGGGCCATCCGATCAGCAGGTCCTGCAACCCGGTGGTCGGCAGCAACGTGAAGTTCCCGAGATGCGCACCGATGTGCACCACCGCCATGACCACCCCGACGACCATCAACGCCCAGCCGACGGCGCGGCCGACGAGCCAGCGGCGATACGCCGCGGTGTACGCCACCTTTCCCGGCTTGCTCATCTCACGCCGGAGATTGGCCTCCATCGCGCGTTGCTGCTGGCGGCGCTTGCGTCCCCCGCTCGACATTTTGGGCATCTCCCACTCCTTCGATCTCGGCGAGCTCCCTACTAAGAAGCCTAGTAGACGGACAGCATCCTCGGAACTTGCTCGCTACCCCCGGGGGGTATATCCTCGCCCCAGGAGGCAGACACAGGAGGTTGCAATGCGCCGCATCGCCACCCTGGCGCCAGACGCCGCACCGGCGAAGTCTGCGGAACTGCTCGCCGGCATCATCGCCCGGCACGGCGGTGCCGGGGACATGGTGTCCACGATGGCCCACTCACCTGCGACCCTGCAGGGCTACCTCGACTTCTCCCGGGCCATGAAACGTGCCGCGATACCGCGGAAGGTCAGCGAGAAGATCTCCCTGGCGCTGCAGGAGTGGATCGGCTGCGGTACGTGCCTGGCGGCGCACGCCGGCGCCGCGCGGTCGCTCGGCCTGTCCGAGACCGACATCGCCCTGGCTCGGCAGGCGACGTCCACAGATGCCAGGGAGACGGCGCTGATCGCGTTCGCCCTCGCCGTTCTCGCCGAGCCCTCGTCGATCAGCGATGCCGACGTCGAGAGGCTGCGCGCACACGGATGGAGCGACCGCGTTATCGTCGAAATCCCCGCCCTCGTCGCGCTCAATCAGCTGACCGGCACGTTCAACCTCGTGGTCGGTCTGCAACCGGACGAGCCCGCCGCGGCGCAAGCCTCTTAGCGGCGCGCCCACGGCGGCGGGACGGGGACCGCCCAGACATGACGAGGCGGCGCCGGC